>JAZUBE010000208.1:0-3054 GCA_045638325.1 Eubacteriales bacterium | reverse complement strand
TCATGGTGGCGTCAGCCATGTGAACCACTTCGCCAAGCTGAGGCTCGATCTCAAACTGACCGGAAGCCGCAACCTCGGGGTGGTGATAGTTGATCTTGATACCCATGTCAGCCATGAGCATGCACATCTCGCTGCGGCACTCATAGGAGATATCAAAGGGCTTTGCGATGTGATAATTCTTCTGCTTGGGAACGACTACGCCGAGACCCTCGGTAGAGGAGTTCCAATACGACTGCTTTGCATCAACAGCCGCACCGATGTAGTTGCCCTGAACATCCCAGGATACCTCGTCGAAGAGATAGAACTCAAACTCGGGAAGGATGTACATTGTGTCCGCAACACCGCTTGCCTTCATGTGATCAACGGCTGCACGGATGATGTTACGGGGGTACTGTGCCAGAGGACGGTTCTCGGGGTTGTCGATGATCATGGCATTACCGGTCATGGACAGAGTGGGGATCTCACAGAAGGGATCGATCACAGCGGTGTCGGGATCGGGAATAAATACCATGTCACTCTTCTCAACTACAGCGTATCCGTAGTTGGAAGCATCAAAGCCGATACCACTCTTCATGGTATCCTCCGAGAAATTCTGAGCGGGGATGGTAACGTGACGGTACTGACCGTTGATATCTACCATCTTGAAGTCGACCATCTTAATGTCGTGCTCTTTAATGAGAGCAAGAATGTCCTGTACACTTTTTGCCATATTTAAGACCATACCTTTCTTTTGGTGATCGGATTTTTAAGCACTTTTTAGTATAACAGCATTTTTGCGATGTGTCAATCACTAATTGAAGTGTTTTGTGCTGTATACAATAATTTTTTTATTGTAGAAATGTGTCCCGTATAATAAATTATTGTTGACAAATATCAATAAAGTATGTACAATATATATACCGGTCAACGGTAAATTATTTTTGGAGGTGTTTATCCCTATGTACGGATCTAGTTACTATGGCGGATACGGTTACACATCATCCGGTGATGATGGCGCAATATTTGCAATTATTGCCGCAGTTATTGCCTTCATTTTTATGATTGTGGCATTTATCTGCATAATTCCCGCAAAAAAGCGTGACAAGCTTTCCGGATTTCTCAGAGTTCTTCATGATATTTTCAACTTCAACGGACTTATTATTGAAGTCCTGCTGAAGGCTATGTATGTATTTTCCACCGTTTTCATGATTCTGTATTCATTCCTGATGATATTCACAGGTGTTAATATAGAAATATGGATTGTTTCTCTGCTTCTCAGTCCCATTGCCATAAGACTGGCTTTCGAGCTTACGATGATGGGTATTCTTCTTGTAAAAAATGTTATTTCGATAAACAGCAAGCTGAAGTATCCTGAGGACACGAGAAAAGAACAGACTCAGAGTTACGATTATACTCAGTACAATACCGCAAATACCCAGAATAATACATACTACAGTGATCCTTCGCAGAATGCTTATAATAGTACTACACAGGATCAGGCATATGCATACCAGAACCCCGGATATTATTGCCCGAACTGCGGAAATCCTCTTTACGGCAATGAAACATTCTGCGAAAAGTGCGGAACACCGATCACCTACAGCAAGTAAGATGAAAAGCTGTCTCAGACATTCTGAGACAGCTTTGTTTTATTCCTCTGTATATACGACAGGACGCAGATATTTCAGTTCTTCTATTACATTGTCCCATCTCTCTTTCATGTCACTTTCATCGTCGTGACACATTACGGGACAAAATCCTCCGTCAAGATATGTCTTTATTGCTGCGAGCCTGTGATCGTCGGTGGTGAGGTATATCCTTTCGCATCCACGGTCAAAAAGCACCTTTGTTCCGAAATAAACCATGGCGTGCCCGATGCCGAGACCTCTGCACTTTTCCTTGTTTGCAACCATGTGAACATAACCGTCGCCGCTTTTGAATTTTATTGAGGTTGAGGTGGCAACACGTTCACCGTCGGGGGCGACGACAAAAAAGGTATCCTTCACGGGGTCACAGTCGGGATAATTCGTGAGACAGGCGTGAAAGGTCCCCTCATCTCCACCCTGTCCGAGAAGCCCGTTTGAACATATTTCCACCCAGTCACGTATCTGCTCTGCGGAGCCGTTGTAGAATTCATATGTATATCCTTCGGGAAGAGTCCTTTCAACGAGAGAATCGGTGCTGAATCTGTACATTTTAAGCTGTTTCATGAGAAAATCTCCTTGTGAGGTCATCAAGGTAAGTATAACAGCAGAAAAACACCGTGTCAATTAAAATTTTTATGATATTTTGCAAAAGTGTGGTGTTTTTTCCCGGTTTGTGGTACAATTAAAGTAATAAAAGTAAGATAAGAATAACTTCAGAGGATAATATGGAACTTGTACTTCTTACAGCTCTCGGTGTCGGCGGAGCTACGGTATTCGGTGCGCTCATCGGATTTATGTTCAAAAAGATATCTCATAAATTTTCGGATATAATCCTGTCATTTGCCGCAGGAGTAATGCTTGCGGCGGCGGTTATCGGTCTTGTCCTTCCGTCGATAGAGTACGGCGGTCGGTTTGGTCTGCTCATTACTATCGCAGGAATATTCGTGGGAGCTGTTTGCCTTAACCTTATAGACAAGCTGGTGCCTCATCTTCATAAACTTATGGGCTCTGATATAGAGCCTCATAAGAACAAGAATCTCTCAAAGGTGCTCCTCTTCGTTCTGGCGATAGCTATTCATAACCTTCCCGAGGGAATTGCCGCAGGTGTTGGATTTGGTTCGGGAGACACATCTCAGGCTCTCCTTATTGCAGGAGGTATCGCACTCCAGAATATCCCCGAGGGGATAATCATAATCGGTCCCATGCTTGCAGCGGGAATATCGCCTCAAAAGACATTTATCTGCGCTATGGCAACGGGAGTTGTTGAGATAATCGGTACGCTTATGGGATATCTTGCAGTAAGCGTTTCCGCAGTGGTACTTCCTTTTGCACTTGCATTTGCAGGCGGTACAATGCTGTATGTTGTCAGCGATGAGATGCTCTCCGAGACTCATGCTCACGGAAGCGAGAGAGGTGCGACATATGCACT
>JAZUBE010000207.1:0-5670 GCA_045638325.1 Eubacteriales bacterium | reverse complement strand
TCAATTTTCGCGATATCGTTTTCATCGTTAGGGAAATAATCAAAATCAGCGTCTCTGCGGTCGGTAACTGCGAAAAGCACTCTAAAAGAATCACCATTTATTTCGGGAAGAAGTTCATCCTCACCGTTATCGGTATCGCTTGTCTCGTCCACAGCTTCCGTAAAAAGCTGATCGAGACGATCATTTTCTTTATCAAGGATACCGCTGACCGTAGAAGTAAAGAATCCTGCAACAAAGTAAGCGGTTATTCCGAAAACAAGTATTGATATAAGAAAAGTTATTCCGAAATTTTTCAGTGCGGGCATTTATGTCCACTCCTTTCCGGTTCATTCCACTCTCATTATAACCTGATTTTATTAACAATTCTACATTTTACAAAACTAATCAAGTGGACGCCAGTATTTATAGTATGCGATCATCGTACGGATATCACCTGTTTCCTCATCTCTTGCGGTTATTACCACACCTTCAAGAGACATAAGCTCACCTGCAGTCATATCCTCGGAAACACACGAAAAAAGAAGCTCGTCATGTTCTCCGTATATATGGAGAAGCTTACCCTTTCTCTTTAGTATTCCGCCATGAGACAAAACAGTCTCGATACCATCCTGTCTCTCCGACACACATCTTAGTGCCTTATCCGACAGATATTTCGCCATTTTTGTCCCGAAGCCCCGCTTGCCGGGATCTCCCTTCGGGACTTTTTTACCGGAACCGAATGCGCCCATATCAACCTGCCTTTTCGATGTTTGTAACCGTAAGAGACAGGGATATATCGTTACTGAACACAGTCATTGTAAGATTGGGAGCTATATAAAATTCGCCCTCAACCATCATAAGGTTGTCTCCATCCCTGTATCCGTTCACCTTGAATGTTCCGGTAACGTCCACCTTAGTATTGTTACCATTTTTCTCGGCATATACATCTGTTTTAAGCTCACCGTTTGCAAGCTCAACACGAATTTTTGCAGGAGTGATGGAAGATATCTCCTCAATAGTACCAAAGGAAGTCTGTCCTCCTGTAAGATAGAAAAGCTCACCCTTTTCAAGAAGGTTTGCAGTAGATTCCTTCATACCTTTACTTACAAAGGAGACGATATATTCCTCACATTCAATATTCTCACCGCCGACAGAATCATCGATCTTTCTGTTTTCATACAACCGGAGTCCTGCGGCAACAATTACCGCCAAGGCTGCAAATATTATGAAAAAGTCTATAGCGGTAAGACGGCGCTTTTTCTTTTCATTACTCATTTTCGCCACCCTCTCCTTTATTTGTATCAGTTGTACTTTCCGTACCCTCATCCTTCCTGTCCGCAAGGATAGTTGCAATCTCCACCTTGCGCTTCAGCTTACGGTAAGCGGTCTTCTTTTCATCCTCGAAAAGACCGGAATGGAGTCTTGATGCGGGATTCTTCATTACGACATAGTTCACATAAAGAATAATAATTGCCGCAGCAAAAAGAATTATCGCTTTTAAAGTTCTTGTCTGATTAAACAGTGTATCGGTGAAAACCACAGATACAAGACCCATGAGTGCACAGATAGCGTAAAGTATCTTTACAGATTCCTTCTGGGTAAATCCCATTGCCACCAGCTTGTGATGAAGATGTCCCTTATCGGGTGAGAAGGGACTTCTTCCACTGAGCACACGTCTGATGATAGCATTAAATGTATCAAACAGAGGAAGTGCAAACACAATCAGGGGAAGAAGGAATGAGATAGCCGTATGGACCTTGAAAAGTCCGCCCACAGATATTATCGAAAGAGAATATCCGAGGAAAAGCGCACCTGTATCTCCCATAAAGATCCTTGCGGGATTCCTGTTAAAGGGGAAGAATCCCAGGCAGGATGCTGTAAGTATAATGGTAAGCATCGCAGAGGTATAATCTCCTGCAAGAAGCATTACACCCGAAATAGAGGCGGAGCATATTGCAGAGATTCCGCAGGCAAGTCCGTCAAGACCGTCTATAAGATTTATTGCATTAGTAAGTGCAACGATCCAGAGCACGGTCACAGGCACTTCCCACATACCGAGTATGATAGTCTTACCGAAAAGTGTAACGTAGCTGATAGAAACGTCGCAAACGAAAACAGCAACAAGTGCAACACCGATCTGTATGAACAGCTTCAGGAGTGCAGAAAGTCTGTACTTATCGTCAAATATACCGACAAGCACCAGAATTGTACCGCCGATCCATATTGCAACAAGATTACCCGTATATTCACAAAACAGTGCGGATGCAAGGGTAAAACCGAAATATATTGCCAGGCCTCCGATAAGAGGTGTGGGCTTTTTATGCATTCTTCGCTTATCAAGAGGCACATCAATAGCACCGATAAAATAAGCAAGAGCTCTTACAGGCGGTGTTGTGGCAAATGCAACAAGTGCCGCACATATTGCCGCTGCCAACACATACATTATTGTATTAAATTCCATTATTTTTCACTCCCATACAAAAGCATGGTTATTCTATTACCTCAAGACTTATACAATTTCCCGCGCAGAAAAGGTCGGGCATCATCATATCAAGTCTTCTGCCAACGTAAACTGCTGTATCATTTACATAATACATCTCGTTCTTCATTGTCGCCTCGCCCTCTACAGTTATGTAGAGATTCACAAGCTCCTTTATGGGTGTCAGCTTCTGCTGGCCCGTGGTCTTATCGTAACCGACATAAACAAAGTCTTCGGAACCGATAGCGACAACATCACCTGCACTCGTATGAGTTCCGTAATCAATCACGCACTCCCCTGTCTGAATATTATCGGCATATTCAGCGGGAAGCTCATTTACCTGAAGAACGTATCTTATCTTCACGTTTTCTGCAATAGCATCCTCAATCGCATCACTGTTTTCTCTGAAAAACAGCAGATACGCACCAAGGCCTACCGCCAGAACAAGGACTATTATCAATGCATCAATAATGTTGAATGTAAACTTACGCTTCTGCATCACTCATCCCCATCCTTCCCTTTTGATATTTTCTTTGAAAAAACTGATTTCTTTTTTGCTCCCTGAGCAAGGCTTATATCCGCTGCTGCGCTGTTCTTATCGTCGTGTCCGAGAAACATTGCTCCGGAAGATACGCGTTCTCTTCCGAAAGAAGCATATGCCGCACATAGACCGAGGCATATCCAGAACATCAGGTAAACGCGGTAATTATACCAGATGTTATCCGTAAGTCCCTGAAGAAGAACTCCCGCAATTCCGCAAAGCGGAGCTGCAGCATCCATCCTCATGGCACATTTTGCACGTCTGACCTGCTTATCTCCATTATCGGCATCTCTTACCATAAATTCATCAGACACATCCTTCACAGGTGCCGCACAAATTCTTTTAATAAGAGAATCTCCTGTAAGTGAGACCTTTTTATACATTGAGAAATTGGACATAAACAGCATCACTATGAACACTATAAATATCACAAGTGCCACCAAACCAAGCTCTACCCAGATCTGGAAAAAGAGGCTGTGAGAATGCTGAGCTTCATCCATACCCGGAAGCGCATATTTCGGATAAATTATATTCCAGGCATCTTTTCCGATGCCGATACCCGAAAAGATACGCTCAGGAAGCATTTTTATTGTACCGAGCCAGATATTGAATCTATAAGCAGTGGAGGAATCAGCAAGATTTCCGATACTTGTGATTCTCGTCATAATATTTGCGGGAATGATCATAGGCAAAAACGGGATCGCAACGATCGCAGGCCAGATCATATGAAGCGTTCTGCAGCTCCAGATAAGGCAGAATACAAGCACCGCAAGGATCATTCCGAGCCATGCACCGCGGCTCCATGTAACGATGAGACATGCACACATACATCCGAATACGGCAAATGCAATAAATCTCTTCCGGATGTCCGTATATTTAAACAGGAACATCACCGCCGCCATGGGGATTATCATCACAAGGTACTCACCGAGCACGTTGGGATTTTCAAGAGTTGAGACCGCTCTTCCGCTTATATTCTCAAACATTTTGGAATCAAGCCACTGGGTTGAGAATCCGATCATTCCCGTCATGTACTGAAATACTCCGTACACAGACACGATGGCGCCTGCACTTACTGCCGCAAGAACACATCTCCTAAGCCATTCCCCTGATCTCATAAGGCTGACTATCAGGAAATACATGGACATAAAGCACAGATATACAAGCATGGGCTTAAGGGATCCCGATGATACGGAGAATACACCGCCCACGAGCATCATAAGAGCAAACATGAGTGCCGCAATATCAACCGCCTCAAACCTGATCGTTCGTTTTCCGAGAATCAGCTTGAATACAAAGGATCCGAGAACAACGGCAACCTCTGCTACGAGCATCATGGTAGCATCGAATGGCATCAGGAAACAGATACTTACGATTCCGAACTCGGGAGAGTGGATTACCGTAAGCACCCACACCGCTCTGAGCACGATCCCGATAACAGTAGGAGCCGGAATGATAAATGTCGCAAGTCCGAGGAGCATTCCTGCAAGAAATGCAAAATTAGACCTTCCGCAAGGGGCAAGTGGCTCATACCCGTCTGCCCTGTTTCCCGTAACCGATAGTATACCTTTACCTATCGGTGAATGTTTTAGAACATTATACAGTGACGATTTTGAAGTTGTAAGAGGTACCGCCGCTGCGCCGAGAAGCAGGTACATAACAAAGTCCACGGGAATACCTGTTGCATCTCCTGTAAAATAACCGAAAAGTCCTATAGCCGATGCGTACATAAAGAACGTAACAATGACAGTTCCGTACACCCTCAGCTTCATAGAAAGAAGATATCTTACAATGCCCTCATAAAGTCCCATCGCAAAACTGTTCTCTATATTTCTCGCAACAGTTCTTCTGAGTGCGTCTGTTTTTTCACGGAATTTATTTTTTCCGGTGATCTTTTTCGCTATTTTCCCTGTATCGGGAGAATATGAAGTAAAGAATCTTCCGAAAACACCTTCACCGAGAAGCGCATATATTTTTGACACTAATCTGTCAAGTCCCGAAACGATAACGCTTTTTTCTCCGGAATTTTTACTATTCAATTAAACTTACACCTCCGTTCCTGCCCATCAAGCATGATTATTGGTCAAGTCACATTGATCTTTTATATATAAAAATAATACATCAAGATATTATACCGCATTTTACCTGAAAAATCAATATTTATTTGTATTTTTATGAGATATCCACCATGATTTTTCTTATTTCCGCCACCGATACCACAGCTGCAATTACAGAGTTTTCGTGATACTGTACTCAAAGCACTTGTAATATGACAGTTTTTGATATATAATATTAAAAATGCAAAAGACGGAGGTGACATCGTGAAGAAAAAGCATCCGAGATCAGCTTTTATAAAGCTGAGAAAAGGTGCACACAGCATATCAAAAATTATTGCACAGTTTTCTGATGACGGTGTTACCGTATATGCCGCACAGGCAGCATTCTATATTATCCTCGGATCAATACCGTTTCTCATGCTTCTCATTGCACTAAGCAAATATGTTGCTCCCGAAACTATTGAAACGATGTTCAGCGCACTGCACAAAATCCTGCCTCAGCGATTCGGAAATTTCATAACCGCAATATATACAGAGCTTGACAGCCGCACGGCAATATCGGTAATGTCACTTACTGCACTTCCCGCTTTCTGCTGCAGCAGCCGTGCCATAGC
>JAZUBE010000206.1:0-2321 GCA_045638325.1 Eubacteriales bacterium | reverse complement strand
GTGGAAATATTTACAATAACACGCGCTTTCGCAAGTCCTGCGCCGGATACGCCGTCATCACCCATATCTATTCTGAACCCGTATATGCGGCCTCCGTCGCCTGAGTATGTGTAGACAGCTTTTTTCGTGCCCGTAGCGGGATCGAATCTGATTATGGAATCGGGAGTGCTTAAATACAAACCCCCGTTGTACGACATTACCGTACTGTACATTCCTGTATAATAAGCAGAAGGATTCGTCCAGGAGAACCACATAAGATCAAGCTCCGCAGACACCTTTCCGCTTACAACAGGATCGTCGGTTACATACAGATCACCGTTCTTGACATAATACCACATTCCACTGTGATACGCATAAGCGGATGCAGCATCCGCCACCGCATTCGAGTCGTATTTGTCAGATGTGCAGGCATAGTGCGATACCCAGCCGTAATGCGCCTTCTCTGCCGTGGAGATCGCATCGTCACTCAGAAGAAAATTCCTGTGTCCCGCATTCCCCGGAATTCCCCCCGAAGGATCATCCCAGGTCACATCAACGTGATACCACTCTCCGTCAATCTTCACAAGATTCCACAGATGATTCATCTCGGTGCTCGATGCCCACGAGGATTCCACCCCAACGCTTTCAAGAAGCATCATGTACGCATAAGTGTATGCCTGACATACCCCGTTTCCCGTCTTTATTAAGGAATATACAGTCCTTGATGTGTTTGAGTTGTCATATTCATAGTTGATGCAAAGGTAATCGTGGAAGAACAGCGCCCATTCGAAATCGCTGAATCCGGGATCGCCGAGTGATTTCACGTTTCCGATCCACGTCTGCACTTCGGACATCGCCGACGCATATTCATCTTCCCCCATAGCATATTTTAAAAGAATGCTCTTTACCTCCGCCTCGCCCGTCACCTCATCTCTGCCGTAGGTGTAGGCATAGGTGTGAAGAAGGCAGAAAAGCTCGGGGTATTCGTTGTACACAGTCTTCATTATATCGGAAACATCTTCGGTGGTGATATAGTCGTCACCGGTGAACACATACGATTCCTCAAAAGCTGCCGCCGCCTGTGCCACCTCCGCAGCATATTTCATAACTCTGTCAGATTCGAGCCCCGCAAGTCCTGCGGAAATACTCACAGTACAGACGAAAGCCATTATGATCGCCATACCTGAAGCCATAATCCGTTTTATCATTATATATACCTCATGCATATTTGTGAAAATTTCACTCCATGATATATTATACTACATTATCCATCTGTGGTCAACCATATCGGTATTTTTGGATTTGTTTTCCGGATCGTACGGAATACGCAAGATTCATGTACAGCCTCACTTGCAAACGGAGTCTGACGATGCCCGGATTTTCGCCCTTCCTTTCAACAATTTCAGTCCAAATTGTGAACTTCCCCTACCATTGTGCAATTTGCACTAAAAAAATAGTGGACAATTTACACAACGAATTTAAAAAAATTGCCTCCACCTATTGCAAATGGCACAACAATGAGTTATAATAGAGTATACGTAGCGGAAATTGACCGAAAAATATAGTCAAAGTTGCTAAATATCCCGCTTTTCCATCGGAAAAGCCACAGCTTCTCTTCACTTTTCTCTTATTTCTTTGCTGCGACAACATACTAATATTAAAACTATACATAAAGGAGCACTACCCCCATGGCTGACATCAACACCAAAACGATTCGAAATATCTGCCTGCTGGGACACGGCGGCAGCGGAAAGACTTCTCTTGCAGAGGCAATTCTTTTTACTGCAGGCGACATTGACCGTCTCGGTAAGATCTCCGATAAAAATACAGCTCTTGACTTTGAGGCAGAGGAGACCAAGAGAGGTTTCTCAATGACTCTTGCCGCTACCTCCATCATCTGGCACGATAAGGTTAAGATAAACATTCTTGATACCCCCGGCTTCCTCGATTTTGAGGGTGACGTAAAATCCGCACTCCGCGTTGCTGATGCGGCAGTTATCGTAGTCGACGGTAAATCCGGCGTTGAGCCCGGTACAGAGATCGGCTGGGAGAATGCCAACGAGGCAGGAATCCCCAAGGCGTTCTTTATCAATAATTACGACGATCCCGAGGCTTCCTTCGGCCGTGTATTCGGTGAGCTGAAGGAGAAATTCGGCGCAGCTGTATGTCCTGTTTGCGTTCCCGTAAAGAAGGACGGCAACTTCCGCCTTATCAACCTCGTTGAGAATATCGCATATTCCTTCAATGCTGACGGTACTCGTCAGGAGATCCCCATGGATGCTGAGCTTACCGAGATCGCAGCTAAGTACAAGGATGCACTGAACGAGGCTGCTGCTGAGACC
>JAZUBE010000205.1:0-3059 GCA_045638325.1 Eubacteriales bacterium | reverse complement strand
GCATCAGCACCGATAACATCACCGATAAATCCATCGTCAATGAGCTTACGTGCAGTCTGTATACCGGCACCGAGGCAGGTATCGGGAGCACCGCCGATGAGAACTCCTTTCTCTTTGGCAAGCTCTATAAGTTCAATTCCGAGATCAACTTCGATTGCAAGAGGCTTCTCAGAATAAACATGCTTTCCTGCAAGGATCGCAGCCTTTGAAACATGATAGTGGTTTACAGGCTCTGTGATATTCAGCACGAGGTCTACCTCAGGATCTGCAAACAGCTCATACATATCCTCGTAAATCTTGGGGATGTTGTATTTTTCGACAGCTTTTTCGGCACGTTCTCTTATGAGATCACATACACCGATAACTTCGACTTCTTTGAACATTTTGGTGAGGTTTTCAAGGTATATCTCACTGATACATCCAACCCCGACAAAACCTATTCTGATCTTTTCCATAATTAAGTCCTTTCTGGAAATAAAGAAAGGAGCAGAATAAGATATCTGCTCCTTTCGATTAGTTTAATTACATTACAGGCTCAGCTTCGTGAACATTTGAGAAGAACATCATGTAACGAGCTACAAGGGTGTTAACATCCTCGGGGTCGGTCATATTACCGTACTCATTACTGTCGGCGATTTCATCCTGAATAGCCTTGACAGACTCAGCATATTCCTCAGCAGTCATCTTATCGATTCTCTTGAAAATCTTTGCAGAATACTCATCGAGCTTCTTGAAGTCTTCTTCATTATCCTTATCCATTGCATTTGCAAATCCAAGGAAGGGGCTGATGAGAGAATCAAGGTTCTGCTGTCTGCCGTAGTCCCAATAGCTCATGGGAAGATTCTCACCGGGATAAGTCATAAATACGTTACCGGTATCAATAAGGTTCATCTTGTAATCATCGCTTATGATCTTAATGGTCTGCTCACCGTTCTCGGTAAGTTCCTCGTTATATTCCCAGTGAACACCCTCAACACCATACTGAAGAATGGTACGAACAGTAGGATCGGTGTTGATGAGAGTCAGGATCTCCATAGAACGGGAATCATCGAGAGAGTTGAGAGATACACCGAACATGGACTGATAGACGTCCTCAGTCTCTGCACGGGGCTGCTGAATTACATGGTAGTAATAATCGTCAGCATACTTTGCGATTTCGTTACCCTGGCAGGAAACGATACCTACACCAAACTTAGCTACGCTGTCGGGATCGGCGTTGTTGCCTACATAACCCTTAGCCTGAAGCTCTTTCATCATGATCATAGTGTTGTTGAACTGCTTGAGTCCGAACACGTTTCTGATGTTATGACGAGATGAGGGGCTTGCATCATCGGAAACGATGGTTCCGAGGATAGAGAATGTATCACGATCTCCGTTTGAATTCCAGAAGTTCATACCAACAGCATAACTTGAGCTGAGGAGAGGAGTAATACCGGTCTGAGTAGCTCCGATATCCTCAATGAACTGCTGACAGTCAAGAAGGGAGGTAAGCTCGCTGGGATCATAGCAGAGCTTAGTACACATTTCTTTATTCAGAAGAAGGTATGTATACTCACCGATAACATGGTTATTGGGAATAGCATATGTGGTGGTATCACCGGGAATCTTACCCCACTCAAGGAATGTGGGATATACATAAGATTTGATGAGCTTTGAAGATGCATCAAGAGACTCGTCAAGGGGAGCGAGATATCCGTTCTCAGCATAGAAAGCGAAATTCTCATATCCGCGAATGCAGAAGATATCGAGCTGATCGGCCTTTGCGGAAGGATAGTACTCCTGAATACTTCCGTCCTCACCGGTAACTGTTACGGGAACAGTTGTAACATCGGTGGTCTCGGGAGGCAGGGTCTCGCCTTTCTTTTTAGCCTCTTTCTCTTTTCTCTTTCTCTCGGCTTCTTCAGCAGCAGTTCTCTTAGCAGCCTCTTCAACCTCAAGAACCTTTTCCTTGATAGCCTCGTCGTACTTGTCATCGGGAACGGCGGTGATATCAATAGCAGTCTTATAGTTCTTTTTTGTGATCTTATTGATGGCAGCCTCTACCTTTTCTACAGCCTCATCGGTGGTATCCTCAGATGTAGGGAGCCACATGGTAAGTGTCATGTTATATTTGGTATTTGCTGATGTGTCTATGCCGGCAGAGCCGTCTCCGCAAGAGCTCATTCCTGCGAGCATAGCAAGTGCGATAAGTAAGCATGAAAGCTTCTTTTTCATGTCAAAAAACCTCCTAGGATTTGCGTATCCGTTAATACGGCATCACGCATAAGGACTCTTATATAATGATACTACATTTGACGTTTTATGTCAATAGACTTTTGTAATACTTTTATAGTATAAAATGTTTATTTACAATTTAAGAACATTATCAGTCAAGATAATCCTTAAGTCTCTTGGATCTGCTGGGGTGACGAAGCTTACGGAGAGCCTTAGCCTCGATCTGACGGATACGCTCTCTTGTGATATTGAACTCCTTGCCGACCTCTTCAAGAGTACGGGTACGTCCATCATCAAGACCGAAGCGCAGCTTCAGCACGTGCTCCTCACGGGGAGTGAGAGTGTGAAGAACCTCATTGAGCTGTTCTTTGAGAAGCTCATATGACGCAGCCTCTGCAGGTGCGGGAGAATCATCATCGGGGATGAAGTCACCGAGATGGCTGTCCTCCTCCTCACCGATAGGAGTTTCAAGAGATACGGGATCCTGAGCGATTTTCATGATCTCACGAACCTTATCGGCACTCATGCCGATCTCGGCTGCAATCTCTTCGGCGGATGCTTCATGACCGAGCTCCTGCAGGAGCTGACGTGAAACTCTTGAAACCTTGTGGATAGTCTCCACCATGTGAACAGGGATACGGATGGTTCTTGCCTGATCTGCAATAGCACGGGTAATGGCCTGACGGATCCACCATGTAGCATAAGTTGAGAACTTGTAGCCCTTGGTGTAATCGAACTTTTCAACAGCCTTCATAAGGCCGAGGTTACCTTCCTGAATAAGATCGAGGAAGAACATTCCCTTACCCACATATCAAGTCGGAGGCCAAGCGGTCTTAGGAAGACAG
>JAZUBE010000204.1:0-18658 GCA_045638325.1 Eubacteriales bacterium | reverse complement strand
CATACTGTGACTCTTACGGTTAGCGGATGCCGCAAGACAGACTGTACTGATCAATATTTTACCGAATCCGCAAAGCTTGCGGTGCTCGGCTATCTCCGGTGTATTTCAAACAATGCCACCGGGATAACTCTCAGGCTTGTGCTTCAAGGCAAAGAATCCGTAGTATACGAATATTCTGCAACTGCCGAATTCCTTGAATCAGCAATATCTGCACTACTTCGCAGAGCTGCACCGTTTATAAAACACTGTTATCTTCGCGGAAAAGAAGGATTCTCCTCACTTCGGGGACTTCCGTTTCCATATGGGGAAATGCGCGAAGCTCAGTATGAATTCATCACCGAAGCGTTCAGAACCATAAAAAACTCGTCGAGACTTCTTGTATCAGCTCCCACCGGTACGGGCAAGACCATATCCGCACTTTATCCTGCTGTACGGGCAATTGGTGAGGGGTTTTGTGATAAGGTATTCTGCCTTTGTGCGAAAACAACGATAGGTAAGGCTTTCACCGATGCTGCGGCACTTCTTTCTGCTCATGCACCACATCTGCGCTGCGTTGTGATATCATCTAAAGAAAGGTGCTGTCCCATGCGCGATGTGCGAGGGGGAAGACGTTCAAGGATATGCAAAAACGGATGTGGGTATTATGCCTTCACACAGGGGAAATGTGCTGAGCTCAGACTTATTGAAGCGGCGGCAGAGTGTCTTTGTACAACGGTAATACTTGCGGATACAATAAAGACAATTGCAGAAAAACACTTTGTATGTCCTCACGAGCTATCACTTCTCGTAAGTGAATACTGCGATATCGTTGTTTGCGATTACAACTATGTTTTTGACTTCCGGATGAGGCTTCGCAGGTATTTTGAAGAAGATTCAGACGAAAATTTCGTATTTCTTGCAGATGAGGTACACAATCTCCCGAAGCGTGCATCTGACACATATTCCGCGCAGATTTCACTTGAGACGATAACAAAACTTTTGGCGGATGCCGAAAAACTTCGTGAAGAAGGTGTGCTTGTATCTGCTATTCGTGGACTGAAAACTGAGCTTGAAATCGTACAGAAGGCAACTCTGAAAGACGGAGAATCGCGAAACATCGGCGGTAAAGAGATAATGACGGGATTCTCGAGCACGCCCGTTCTTCCGTCAAAGATCGCAGAAGCGGCAGGAGTGCTCAGACGAACTCTTGGTACCGTTATTATGAAATACGGTGACGCACTTCCGTCTATCTTTTCTGAAGCGGCTGAGGATATCGGCAAATTCTGTCATGTGTGTTCTCTCTTTGACCGCAATTTCACCTGCTTTGCATCTGCCATAGGTGACGAATTTTATCTGAGACTTTGTTGTCTTGATCCCTCTCCCCTGCTTGATCTTGCCATGACAAAGGCAAGGGCGGTCATATTCTTCTCTGCGACACTTACACCTATATCATATTATGCGGACATTCTGGGATGCGGTCGCGGTGGCGTTCTTGAGCTTGATTCGCCATATCCACGGGAAAATCTCTGTCCTGTGGCGGTGGACAGTGTATCAATGAAACTGTCCGAGAGGGGCTATGCGGCAGATACTGTTGCGGAATGTATTGCATCAACGGCGGAAGTAAATCCGGGAAATTATCTTGCGTTCTTCCCTTCATTTGATTATATGGAAAAAGTATTAAAGATCTTCCGTGAAATCTCACCCGATACAAGCGTGGTAGTTCAGGAAAGATCAATGAAAACCGGTGCACGAGAAAAGTTCCTTTCCACATTCAAAAACGGCAATGACGGATTCTCGTCTCTCGTCGGTTTTGCGGTACTTGGAGGAATATTCTCCGAAGGTATTGATCTCCCCGGCGACAGCCTTATCGGAGTTATAATTGCGGGAACCGGTATGCCCGCCATTACATCCGAGAGAAACATAATGAAGGAATATTTCGACAACACCCGTGAGGGCGGAATGGAGTATGCCTACATCTATCCCGGATTCAACAGTGTTCTTCAGGCAGCCGGCAGAGTTATCCGCACGGATACCGACAGAGGCGTTCTTGTTCTGATCGATTCACGTTATGCCGAACCAGTATATTACAAGCTGTTCCCGAAATACTGGCGGCACATCAAATACACGGGAGATGCGTTCTCTCTTGAAGAGATTCTCAGAAGATTCTGGGAGGAGTAATTATGTTCAGAGAACTTGTTCGAAAAAATAATGAGCTTACGTCGGATGAATGTATCCGTATTCTAACCGAAGAAAAGCGCGGTGTACTTTCCGTTATCGGTGACAACGGCTATCCTTACGGTATGCCAATGAATCACCTTTACTGTGACGGATGTATATATTTTCACTGTGGAAAGGTCGGGCATCGTCTTGATTCCCTTAACCGTGATAACAAAGTTTCCTTTTGCGTGTACGACAATGGTTATCGTGTTGACGGTGAATGGGCACTCAATATAAAAAGTGTGATCGTATTCGGTAAGATCGATATTATCGAAGATATGGACACGATCATAGATATAACGACAAAGCTCAGCTACAAATTCACAGGTGATGAAGAATACATCCGCCGCGAGATCGCAGATCATGCTCACAAAACTCTGCTTCTGAAGCTGAATATTGAACATATCTGCGGAAAGATTGTAAACGAAGCGTAGTCAGGCTCCGCTTTTTACAAAAACTTTGCCCATACTTCTACAAATTATATTTAATTTACTACTTTATTTTATTTTATTTCCGTGATATAATAATTAAGTTGGAATAAAAAATAAAGGGGATAATTATTTTGGTTCGTACAGATTTAAGAAACATCGCCATCATCGCACACGTCGACCACGGTAAGACTACACTTGTTGACGAGATGCTCAAGCAATGTGGTGAGTATCATGAGAATCAGACTGTAAGAGAGCGAGTAATGGACTCAGGTGACCTCGAAAAAGAGCGCGGAATCACCATTCTTGCAAAAAACACTTCCGTTGTTCGTGACGGCGTAAAGATCAACATTATCGATACCCCCGGTCACGCTGATTTCGGCGGTGAGGTAGAGAGAATCCTCAAAATGGTAAACGGAGTTCTTCTGCTCGTTGATGCGGCAGAGGGCCCCATGCCCCAGACAAGATTCGTTCTCGGCAAGGCTATGGAGCTCGGTCACAAGATCATCGTTGTCGTAAACAAGATCGACAAGCCCGACGCTCGTCTTGACGAGGTAGTTGATGAGGTACTTGAGCTTCTCATCGACCTCAATGCTACCGATGAACAGCTTGATTCTCCCATGATCTTCTGCTCCGGAAGAGCAGGTACCGCATCTCTGTCTCCTCATACTCAAGGCACCGATCTTTCTCCCCTGTTTGATACTATACTTGAATATATGCCCTCTCCCGAGGGTGATCCCGACGGAGATCTTCAGCTTCTCGTTTCTTCCATCGACTACAATGATTATGTTGGCCGTATCGGCATCGGAAGAATTGAGAGAGGTACTGTGAAGGTCGGTGGTGAAGCTGCTATTGTGAACTATCACACCCCCGATGTTCCTCCGAAGAAAACAAAAATCGTCAGCCTTTATCAGTTCGACGGACTTGGCAGAGCTACTGTTGAGACCGCTACAGTCGGTGATATCGTATGTTTCTCCGGTGCTGAGAATATCACTATCGGTGATACTATCACTTCTGTACAGAATCCCGAGGCTCTTGAGTTTGTAAAGGTAAGTGAGCCTACGATGGAGATGACCTTTGCTGTAAATGACAGCCCCTTTGCAGGTAAGGAAGGTAAATTCGTTACCTCCCGCCAGATAAGAGAGCGTCTTTACAAGGAAACTCTCAAAGATGTTTCCCTCAGAGTTACCGATGGTGATACCACCGATTCCTTCAATGTTGCAGGACGCGGCGAGATGCATCTTTCCATCCTCATTGAGACTATGCGTCGTGAGGGTTATGAGCTTGCCTGCTCAACTCCCCGTGTGCTTTACAAGGAGATCGACGGTGTAAAATGCGAGCCTATGGAGCTTGTTTCCATCGATGTTCCCGAGGAATATATGGGATCCGTTATGGAAAAGCTCGGTAGCCGTAAGGGTGAGCTTCTCGACATGGGACTCTCCGGCAACCGCATGAAGATACAGTACTCCATCCCCGCAAGATGCCTCTTCGGTTACAGAAGTGAATTTCTTACCGATACCAGAGGTGAGGGGATCCTCAACTCGATCTTCGACGGTTATAAGCCTTTCAAGGGCGAGATCACCATGAGATACACCGGTTCTCTCGTTGCATCAGAAAGCGGTGAGGCTACCTCCTACGGACTGTACAACTCTCAGGACCGTGGTGTTATGTTCATCGGTGTTCAGACTCCCGTTTATGAGGGAATGCTCGTTGGTGAGTGCCCTAAGCAGGAGGATATCGCCGTAAATGTTTGTAAAAAGAAGCACCTGACCTCTATCCGTTCCTCCGGTGCAGATGAGGCGCTCCGCCTCGTTCCCCCGAAGGTGTTCAGTCTGGAGCAGGCTATTGAGTACATCGGTGACGATGAGCTCATTGAGGTTACTCCCAAATCACTCAGACTCCGCAAGAAGATCCTCAACACAGAGCTTCGTCTTAAAGCCGAATCCAAGGCTAAGAAGGCTAACGGATAAGATATTTTACGCAGCGGCTCTGCCTCTGCACCACAAAATAAAAAATTAAATAAAAGTGAGTTCGGAACCATCCTCACTTAAAACAAAACTAAGGAGTGAAGAGAGCTTTGAGACTACACCCTTGAAGCTCTTTTCTAAACTAAAAATGAAAACAAAAACAAACATCCGCTTCATCACCTACGCTGCAATCATTGCGGCAATGTACACCGTACTTACTCTTATTGCCTCTGCAATGGGACTTTCCTCCGGCGCAATTCAGGTGCGGCTTTCCGAAGCACTTACCGTACTTCCCTTGCTTACGCCTGCGGCAATTCCCGGACTTACCGTCGGATGTCTTATCTCAAATCTTATTACCGGATGTATCCCGGTGGATGTAGCATTCGGCACTCTTGCAACACTAATCGGTGCTGTCGGTACAAGATATCTCGGACGTATCCATCCCGTTCTTGCTCCTGTACCGCCCATCCTTGCAAATACTCTTATCGTACCGTGGGTTCTGAAATACGGCTACGGCATAAGCGGAGGAATCCCTTATTTCATGGCAACAGTCGGTGCAGGTGAGATCATCTCATGCGGTGTTCTCGGACTTATACTTCTCTATTCCATTAAGGACAGACGGATTTTCAAGGAGACAAATCATGACTCACGTCGGAACAAAAACCATTGAAACTGAACGTCTCATTCTCCGCAGATTTACTGAGAATGATGTGTCTGAAGTGTTCCACAATTTCACAGGTGATCCCGTTGTAACGGAATATCTTAGGTGGGATTGCCACAAAAATGAGGCAGAAACCTCAGTAACAGTAAAATCATGGATAAAGTCATATGATGATCCCGCATACTACAACTGGGCGATCGTACTGAAGGGTACGGGTGAGGTCATCGGCTCTGTAGGATGTGCATGGATGAACGAGTACATCGACATGATACATACCTACTACTGTATCGGTAAGGCATGGTGGGGCGGCGGAATCGTCACCGAAGCGTACAAAGCGGTAGTAAAGTATTTCTTTGAGGAAGTCGGTGCAAACCGTATCGAAGCATATCACGCTCCCGAAAATCCTGCATCGGGCAAGGTCATGCATAAATGCGGACTTGTATATGAGGGTACTCTCAGATGCGGAGACTACAACAGCCACGGAATCGTTGATGCGGCGGTTTATGCGATTCTCAGAAGTGAATATAATGAACATGCAGGAAAAAAGCTCGTATGAGCTTTTTTCTTTACTTTCATAAAATCCTATGATATAATGTAAATGTAAAATCCTACACTATACGGAGGCTTACCATGAAAAGAATGTTTTCTTTGTTTTTAGCACTTGTTATGATGGTAGTAATGATACCTGTGTCTGTTGTTGCAGCGACAGAAGGATATTACACCTATACTGTTATAGGCGGAAATGCTAAGATAACCGATGTTAATACTTTGATCAGCGGAAATGTAGTAATTCCGGATACACTCGGCGGCTATCCAGTAACAGCAATTGGTTCATCCGCATTTGAGAAATGCACGAGCCTCAAGGGTGTGTTTATCCCCGACGGCGTAACGATCATCGATAATAATGCATTCTACGGATGCACAGGCCTCTCGACTGTTTCTATACCCGGTTCTGTGAAGACAATTGGTAACTATGCATTCTATAATTGCAGTGCCCTCACAAGACTGACCATCCCGGACAATATAACAAGCATTGGTTATGATGCATTCCGTTCCTGCAGTAGTCTTACCGGTGTATACATAACCGATATTAAAGCATGGTGCAATATCAGTTTTTATGATAGTTTTTCCAACCCTCTGTACTATGCAAAAAATCTATACTATAAAGGTGAGCTTCTGACCGAGCTTGTTATCCCTGACAGTGTTAAAAGCATTGATCAGTATGCATTTGAATACTGCAGCAGTCTCACAAGTGTGGTAATACCGGACAACGTAAAAACAATAAGCCGGCACGCATTTCTGCGTTGTACCAATCTCAAAAGTATAAATATTCCCAACAATGTCACTAACATTTATGATAAGGCATTCTACTACTGTACCAGCCTCACAAGCATTACTATTCCCGATAGCGTGATCGGAATCGGTGAAGGTGCATTCTCCGGATGCAACAAACTTACAAGTATCACTATCCCCGACAGCGTTACAAGCCTTGGTATCTATGCATTTGAAAACTGTATCGGACTCACAAGTGTCAATATCGGCAAGGGCTTGAAGACCATCGATGAACGCACATTCGCAGGATGTAATAAGCTCACAAATGTCGTTATCCCCAATAACATAACGAATATCGGTGAGAATGCATTCAATGGCTGTTCCAAACTCAATAATATAACTATACCTGACAGTGTAACTGACATTAGCAGTTACGCATTCTCAAATTGCACATCTCTTGCAGATGTGACTATCGGCAAAGGGGTAACGAATATTTGTGAGCGTACCTTCTCCGGTTGCACAGGTCTCGCAAATATGACTATCCCCAACAACGTAACAAGTATCAGTGCGTATGCTTTTGAAAACTGTACGGCTCTTTCATCCATCACCATCCCCGAAAGCGTAAGGAGTATCGACAGCAGTACCTTCTCCGGTTGCACAAACCTGACCATCCACTGCTACGACAACTCTCATGCATATGTATATTCCCTTCTGAACGGTATCCCCTTCGTTATTCTTGAACACGAGTTCATTATCGATAACTCCGGTGTTCTCACCGAGTACAACGGCGATGGCGGAGATGTTGTGGTACCGGAAGGCGTTACCTCTATCGGTGCATCCGCATTTGCGTTCTGCTCCAGTATAAAAACCGTCACTCTTCCCGAGGGCGTTACCTTCATCGGCACCGGTGCGTTCTCTTTCTGCCCCGGTCTTACAACGGTGTCCCTCCCCTCAACTCTCAAGTACATCGACACAGGCGCATTTGCATTCTGCCCTGCTCTGTCCGAGATAGATCTTCCCGAAGGGCTCATGTCCGTCGGCGACGGTGCTTTCTCCTTCTGCAAGAATCTGAATTCCATCACTGCTCCCAAGTCTATGAGCTATCTCGGAGAGGGAGCATTTGAGGATTGTGAAAATCTTGAGACCGTGGTGATCACCAACGATTCCGCAGAGATCGGTGACAATGCATTTTCCGGTTGCTCTGCTCTCACGCTCCGATGCTATGACACCTCTGCCGCTGCAGGATATGCCGAGGAAAACGAAATAAATTACCGTCCTATCCTCTGCGGTGATGTGGACGATAACGGCACGGTCTCTGCATCAGATGCAACACTTCTCAGCCGAAATCTTGCAGGTGCCGACATTTCCGCAGAAATCGGTGCCGACTACAACCGAGACGGTGTTGTAAATGCCGCAGACATAACGCTTCTTCGCCGTATGCTTTCCGGCGCTGACGTATGATCCAACAAAAGACCTCATAAGGTGGTTCACCACCTTATGAGGTCTTTTTACTCATCGATCGATTCAACTTCGATCGGCCCGTGTTTTTCTTCAAATTTCGCAACGTGGCGTTTCAGAAACTGCTCTATTTCCTTATTGGCAGAACGTCCTTCATACTCGGCAACATAGCGAAACTTTCTGAATAATTCTCTGTCTACTCTCAGAGTATACCTCAGAAGCTTATCTTCCATAATTTCACCTCTGTGCGTCTTATTGACATTATTATGATTAAATTATAATGGAATTATTGCGTCAAAATAAAAATGGTGGTATAATAACATTATTATGACGCATTGTTTTTGAGGTATTGTATGAAATTAGCAATTATAGGTTCACGAAATCTCACTATAAGTACTCTTGAAAAGTATATACCGTCAAGAGTCGAGGAAATAGTTACCGGAGGAGCAAAAGGCATTGACGCTTGTGCAGAAAAATACGCTATCGAAAATCATATCAAGTTGACAATATTTTTGCCGGAATATGAAAAATATGGACGATATGCAGCACCACTTAAACGCAATTTACAGATAATAAAATACTCTGATTTTGTCGTTGCTTTCTGGGACGGTATATCAAAAGGTACCGGATTTGTAATAGATAACTGCAAGCGCATGAAAAAAGAACACATCGTATACTTGATTTCCCCTAAGTAATAATCCTTTCACTCCTACGAATATACTTAACAGTAGTACATTCACGGAGGGGCGTATGATTCAGAGCGGACGGAGGCGAACAATTCCTGCTACGGCGGACAACAGGCATAACCATCATGCTGCACGGATCACAGCGATCATAGGTATTCTTGTATTCACGGCATTTTTATGTAATTCTGTGGTAAATGATAACGAGGCAAAGATAGCTTCCGCAGACTTCGGGGAGGGTGCATATCAGGTTTTTGCTCCAACAGATACCGTACCGTCTGACGACATGGATACTTCTGCCACAGAAGATTCATCAATATGGTCATATCTTGAATCTGTGATATCCCGTCTCATTTACGGTAACTCGTGAAGGGGTTTCTTCTTTCAGGTATTCCCGAGCTGTTCCTTCTGACTCTTGCCTTTATGCTTGGAGGCGGCAGTATTTATGTTTCCGTTTTTGCCGCCGCACTCATTCATGAGCTCGGTCATATTCTCTCCGCTGCTCTGTTCGGGGCAAGGATACGGTTCATTAAATCAGAGATCGCCGGAATATCCCTGAGGTATGACTTTTCAACGCTACATCCGATAGCAGAAGCGTTTATCTGCCTTGCAGGTCCCGCTACGGGGATCATTATTTTTCTTATTGGATACGCAAGAGGTCATGCCTCATATTTTATCGGGGCATCGGCAGGGCTGGCGTTTTTTAATCTTTTACCCATATCTTATCTCGACGGTGGAAGTGCACTCTCGGCTATCCTTTCCGTTTTTCTCCCTCCTGATACCGTATGGCGGATATGTCGTATATTGTCCTCTGTTTTTACTTTTCTTTTATGGATCGGGGCTGTTTTTCTTATCATTCGTTCAGACGGAGATATTTCCGTATTGGCGGTATCTGTTTATTTGCTTTATCGACTGTTTTCAGAGATCTGATCCCCTCTTATTTCGTCATTATTACGAAAATTTGCGAAAACGAAAGAAATCGTCTCTTGTTCATAAATTGTTGTTGATTTTTCAGTCAAATAATAGTATAGTATATCTGTATGGTTTTTGAATTACAAAACAAAGGAGATAAACAACATGGCACTTGTATCACCTATCGAAATGTTCAAGAAGGCATATGAGGGCGGCTACGCTATCGGTGCTTTCAACATCAACAACATGGAAATCATCCAGGCTATCGCTGAGGGCGCTCAGGAGGCTAAATCCCCTGTTATCATGCAGGTTTCTGCAGGCGCACGTAAGTACGCTCGTCACGAGTACCTCATGCACCTCGCTAAGGCTGCTATCGAGACCTCCGGTATCGATCTCGCTCTTCACCTCGACCACGGCGCAGACTTTGAGATCTGTAAGGCTTGTATCGACGGTGGATTCACTTCCGTTATGATCGACGGTTCTCACCACTCTTTCGAGGACAACATCGAAGTTACCCGTAAGGTAGTAGAGTACGCTCACGAGCGTGGCGTTGCTGTTGAGGGTGAGCTCGGAAGACTCGCAGGAGTTGAGGATGATGTAAACGTATCCGCTGAGGATTCTTCTTACACCCGTCCCGAGGAAGTTGAGGAGTTCGTTGAGAAGACCGGCGTTGACTCTCTCGCTATCGCTATCGGAACCAGCCACGGCGCATACAAGTTCACTCCCGATCAGTGTACCAGAAACGAAGAGGGCGTTCTCGTTCCCCCTCCGCTTCGCTTCGATATTCTTGAGGACATCATGAAGAGAATCCCCGGATTCCCCATCGTTCTTCACGGTGCTTCTTCCGTTCCTCAGAACTTTGTTGACGAGATCAACTCCCTCGGTGGAAAGCTCCCCGATGCAGTTGGTATTCCCGAGGAGCAGCTCCGTAAGGCTGCAAGCCTTGCTGTTTGTAAGATCAATATCGACTCTGATATTCGTCTTGCTCTCACCGCAGGTATCCGTCGTGTTATGACCAACCAGCCTGAGGTATTCGATCCCAGAACCTACCTCACCGTTGCTCGTGACGAGGTTCGTAAGATGGTCGTTCACAAGATCACAAACGTACTCGGATCTGCTGACACTCTTTAATTTGACTACACCGAAATGAGGCTTCGTGAGAAGCCTCATTTTTAGGAAAACGATATTATATCGGGGCTTTGCCCCCACACATCGCTTCGCTTGGCAACCTGAAGGTTGCCCCACCAAGGAACTTTTTGAAAAAAAGCTCCTTGGAACCTCAAAAACTTTCAAATAAATAACAGAACAAAGTATACCAAAACCGAACGATTTTCAATAGCTTTGTCTTGCCTATTTAAAGCTTTTTAGGGAGAGCGCGAGAGGGACTTTTTCTCGAAAAAGCCCCTCTCGCGAAAAACATAAAAAGGAAACGTATCTTATGAAGTGGTCGGAAAAATATAGGATAAACACACATGACACTGACTTCAACCGTGTAGTCAGCGCATCGGGGATCCTCAGATATATGCAGGACGCATCGAACTATAACATGGAGGGCGAGAGTCCGTCATATAATGAGCTTTTTGATTCGGGACTTGCATTTGTTCTCAGCAGACTGAGACTCAGCATATATTCCCCTCTCTATGCTCATGATGAGATCACTGCTGAAACATGGGCGTGCGAAAGTCACGGTGTCAGCTTCAACCGATGCTATCGCATATTGAAAGATGGTGTGATCGTCGCAGAGGCTGTTACTGTGTGGGGGCTGCTTGACATGAACACACACAGGCTTCGCAAGGTCGACTCTGTTGAACTCGGATATTCAATGGATGAGATGCTGGAGCTTGACAGTCCCGCCAGACTCCGTATCCCCGCTGATGCAAATCTTGTACTTGTAGGAGAACACCGTGTAGGTTACGGTGAAGTTGACATCAACCGCCATCTCAACAACACCTATTATCCCGATATGTACTGCGATTTCATTCCTGAAATGGAAGGCAACCGCGTAACATCTATGGGACTCAACTTCCTCTCCGAAGCACCTTACGGTGAAAACCTCAAGATCTATATGGCAAATTACGACGGAATATATTACTTCCGTTCCGTAAAAGAGCACGGCTCCACTAACGCCGAAGCGGAGATTATTTTAGAGGAAATATGATACAAAAAATTATGCGGGGGACCCCCTTTTTGAAAAAAGAGGGTTCCCCCGTGCCCCTTCCCAAAAAAGCTTTTTATTATAGGGCTTTTTATTTCAAAGTTTTTGATAGATGAACGAGATGGGACACCTTTTTTCAAAAAGGTGTCCCATCGCATATTTTTATTAAATTACCCGGACTCAGTCGCCTTTTTTCTTAGAGATAATAAGAACGACGACAATAACTACAGCAAGAACAACGAGCACGCCGCCCACTATCTGAGTACTCACATCTCCCGTGGGTGGATTATAAATACCGAACATAATGAATCTCCTTTCACGGAAAAATAAAAGTCACATATCCAAACCGGCAAGGTTATCCGATGCGGTCTTTTCCAGAATCTTAAACATTTCCGGCGACAAGCAGGAGAATATACCTATATCCTTTGCTCCGCCTGAAAAAACTATAAGAACGCCCTCATCAGGAGACATATCCGGATGATACTTAAAGAGAGACAGCTCCTTTGCCGTATCCTTCAGGCTCTCGACGGAGACAGTTTTTACACTCTTAAGCTCATCAAGAGATAACCGCGCCAACGGTACTGCACCCTTGCCACGCATCTTTTCCACGACAAAATCAAGCTCAGCGGGCATAGCTGTGTGTATATCGGCATCGGCACCGTTTCTACCTTCAATGCGAAAACGAAACACCGTAAGCCTGTACCTTATAAGAAGATACATAGCCGCACCGAACATTATCACTGCAATAAGCTGATACAGTGCAATAAACGAATTCTGTACGATTGTAAGTATCCAGAAAATCACACCTGTCAGACAAAGTCCGATAGCATAAAAATCCGACGGCTTTCCCGTTGGTTTTGTTTTGTACTCCATAAATGCTCCATAAAAGCATAAAGACCGCATCTCTGCGGTCTTATGACTTACGCTTCTTTTGTAAGAATTGCTTTTCCGTTGTAATAGCCGCAGGCGCTGCATACGCGGTGGGTAAGATTGTACTCACCACAGTGAGAGCACTTCACCATAGCGGGAGCATCGAGCTTCCACACATTGGAACGTCTTTTATCTCTGCGAGCTTTGGATGTTTTTCTCTTCGGTACTGCCATTCTGAATACACCTCCTTAAGAGTTCAAAGCCATTTTTTATTTACATACACTTTATTATACTACATTTTTTTCAATTGTGCAAGGGGTTTTGAAAAAATTATTCTTTATCTTTTAGAAGTTTTTCAAAAATTTTGAGTCTGGGATCGATTTCCTTCTCTTTTTTGCATCCACAGTCCCCATCTGCAAGGGGTTTTCCGCATTTTGGACAAAGTCCGGGACAATCATCATCACACAGAACATAATCCGGGAGAGCAAGCGCTGTCTCCTCGCAAATATCTTTTGTTATGTCTATATGTCCCTCGGTTACCATAAGAATATCCTCCTCATCGCAAAGCTCCTCACTCACTGAGAAACGCCCACCCGAAGGAATAAGTCTCTCAAATGAAACCTCAAGAGTATCCTCAACAGGTGTAAGACATCTGGAACATGGGATCTCATACTCTGCAACAGGATCCACCTGCACAGAGATATATTCACCTCTGTCGGTGACAGTCACAGTACCACCTATAGGTGAAGTAAATGTCACGTCCTCAGGGAAATACTCACCGAATCCTGCTTCGGCGGGATCAAGAGAAATCGGAAATTCCATACTGCGGACTTTTCCACCAAGTATCTGTGTTATATCAAGCTTCATTTTAACATCTCCTTATTTCAGAAATTCCGGTAAAAACTGAGCATCGATCGTATCTGTCACATAACCCTTGAGTGTATTAAGATCAAAGGCACCGTGCAGATCGGGATGCTGTGCTCCGTGTGCGGCACATCTGTCGGAATTATAATCCTCAAGAAGCCCGACAGATACATCGTATCTAACAGGAAGATTAAAGCCGTCACGTTTTGTACCATCGGATGAGTAGTGTGTCATTGTGGGATTCAGCACAACATTTTCCACTGAAAAATCTCCTTCGGGAGAGAATACAAGCTCAAATGTCGCAATTCCTCCGACCATATTGTAGGCATGCACCTGAGACGATATAAAATTACCGAGAGAGTATATAACGAGAGTCTTCTCCCCTGCGTCGTTTGTCACCCATTCAATAGGCTGGAGAGTGTGGGAATGATTTCCGATGACTACATCTGCTCCGTACTTTGACAGAAGAACTGCAAGACGTTTCTGCTCAGCTGTGGGCTCAAACACATTTTCAGTTCCCCAGTGCATCGACACTACCACCGCATCTGCACTCTCTGACGCACGGCTCACCTGCTCAATTATAGTAGAATCATTTATATAAGGAATTACAAGATCGCCGGATTTAGAATTGAGGTTATTGCCGTTGGTGCCGTATGTATAAGAAAGCACCGCAATTCGCTTACCCTTTGACTCCATTATACGGATGGTGTTATAATCCTCGTTACTCTCATATGCACCTATAGGGAGAACTTTTTTTGTTTTCCAATATTTAATGGTACTGCGAAGGCCCTCACACTTTCCGTCCATATCAAGCATATGGTTATTTGCAAGGTTCACAATATCAAATCCAATCTCCACAAGAGTATCGCCTGCTTCTGTGGGAGTATTGAAATTGGGATAACCATCGGCAGGAAATTCGGGAACAATAGGAGCCTCCTGATTTACAAAGGAGATATCCGCCGAGGAAATGATGTTCTGCACATTTCCGGAATACATATTGTTGAAGTAGTAATCTGTAACAGGACCGCCTTCAGCCGCAAGAGCTGCAGCATTTGTCTTTGCAGTATTATACACCGATTCGTGAATAAGATTGTCACCAACTGCCGCAAAGCTGATACGCACTTCCTTTGGTCCCGTATCAACTGCAGTACTGCCTGTTTCGCCGGTTCCTGCTTCGTTCCCGGTCTCACTTCCCTCAAACCGTCCTGTACCTACCGGGGTATCCTTGGACTGTATGAGTCCGCAGGATGAGCAGGATAAAGCCGTTCCTGCAATAAGAAGCGCAGCAACTATCTTTTTTACTATCATAATCCTTACACCTTTCCTTCGGTAATCATTTGCCGTATGTCGCAAGAGCTTCTCTGTCATCATCCGACAGCTCATAATCTTCCATGGGCTGCTCTGCAAAATGCACTGCCAAAACTGCTTTTTCTTCATCACTGTTTCCTGCAAGGCACAGGCTGACTATGACGTTTGTATTACTGTCGATCTCAATACCTTCGAATACAAGCTTTTCATAATTGTAAAAAAGGCTCTCGTCAGTCAATGTATACTCAGCAGAAGGAGCGATAATATCTCCTATGGGATATCCTTGATGAAGACGTACACTCTCCACAGGCTCACCGGTAATGGGATCGGTCTCGGGAACTACCGGCTCACCTGAGGTATCCACCGTATACATAAAGAAATCTATATCGTTTGTCTGCAACTTATTAAGAGTACTGTCGTTATAACGCACAGTCACCTGCACTTCTTTTGTATCGGGAGAGTAGTAGAATCCGAAAACGGAGAAATAACCGTTATCAGATATCTCATCTGCGATATCGTTTGTGATGATCTTTATATCTCCCTTTGCATTGTACAGTTCTGCAGTAGCCTTTGTGGGAATAAACTCATCGAGGACTTCCCAGCCCGCAAAGAGTATCCTCCAGATAAGTGCGGCACATATGAAGGCAACTATTCCTTTCAGTATGCGCGGTATCCATTTTTTAAGCATTTCTTATATCTCCTTATTTTACGCCTTCAGTATCTGCTCCCGCAAACTGACTTTCATACAGATGCTTGTAGAATCCACCATTTTCAAGAAGCTCTGCGTGAGTTCCGGTTTCAACGATGTGTCCATCCTTCATCACAAGGATAACATCCGCTTCCCTGATAGTAGAAAGTCTGTGAGCGACGATGAATGCAGTTCTTCCCTCCATAAGTCTGAGAAATGCATCCTGGACTACGATTTCAGTTCTCGTATCGATAGAGGAAGTCGCTTCATCAAGAATAAGCATGGGAGGACGGCGAAGCATAACTCTTGCAATACAGAGAAGCTGTCTCTGACCTTCTGACAGTCCGTCATCATCTCCGATAAGGGTATCATATCCTTTCGGAAGTCTCTTTATAAAGCTGTGAGCATGACTTGCCTTTGCTGCCTCTATTATCTCGTCATCTGTAGCATCCGGCTTACCCATGGCGATATTCTCACGGACAGTACCTTTTTTGATCCACGTCTCCTGGAGCACCATTCCGAAAGAGCCTCTGAGACTTTGTCTCGTTATCTTCCGTATATCTGTACCATCCACAAGAACAGCACCGTCATTCACATCGTAAAACCGCATGAGCAGATTTATAAGTGTGGTCTTTCCGCACCCGGTAGGACCTACAATTGCCACTTTTTGTCCCGGTTTTACCGTAAGCGTCATGTTTTCGATAAGAGGCCTTTCGGGAACATATGAGAATGACACATCGTCAAATCTCACCTCACCCGTTATCTCATCGGATGACAGTACAGCCGCATCATCAGGTTCGGTGGGCTGTTCCCTTTCATCAAGAAACTCAAACACTCTCGCAGCACAAGCCGCTGCATTCTGAAGTTCAGAGAGAATACCTGTGATCTCATTAAAAGGCTTTGTGTACTGATTGGTATAACTGAGGAAGCAGGACAGATCACCCACACTGATACGTCCACCTGCTACGGACAATGCACCCGTCAGGGCAACTCCGGCAAATACGATATTGTTTATAAGTCTTGTTGAGGGGTTCGTCATTGACGAAACGAACACCGCCTTCAGTGATGCCTTTTTCGTCTCGTCGTTAAGTTTTTCAAATTTCCCGGCAAATGCCGCCTCCGCACCGTTTGCGCGGATAGTTCTCTGATATCCTACCGCTTCATCGATAAGTCCCGTGATCTCACCTCTTGTACGGGATTGCTCACGGAAGTATGCAAAGCTCTTTTTGGCAATAAATGTTGCTACAAAAAGCGAAAGGGGTGTTACGAGAAGCACCACCGATGCTACGGAAATACTCTCACAGAAAAGTATCACGATAATTGATACAACCGTAAGAACTCCTGTAACGAGGCTTTGTATACTCATCACAAGTCCGGATTCGATCTGCTCCGTATCGGACATGATACGGCTGATGATGTCTCCTCTTGAATGGGAATCAATATACCCTACGGGAAGATTTTCAAGCTTTTCAAAAGCTTCTTTCCGTATATCTCTTACAGTAAGGTACGCCACTTTGCCTGTACACACACCCATTATCCATTGAAGAGCCGCACTTACCACAACTGCGATACCAAAAATAATGAGAAGTCGTGCCACTCCGCTAAGGTCAACATTTCCCATGCCTACGATAAGGTCAATAGCCTGTCCCGTAAGTCTGGGAGTATAAAGAGTGGCGGCAACGTACACTACGGCACAAACAAGTGACACGGCAAGAAGCATTGGATGGGTGAGGAGTCTTTTACCGATTTTTGAAAGAGCTCCTGCAGAAGTGTTGTCACGCTTCATCTGAAACACCTCCCTCTATGCCCTGAGAAATACATATCTCTCTGAAAACGGGACATGTTTCAAGAAGTTCACGGAATTTACCGAGTCCCACAGTCACTCCGTCATCAAGCACGAGGATATTATCCGCATGACGGACACTTGCGGCTCTCTGGGAAATGATAATAACACTCACACCGTCAAGCTCAGCAAGAGCTGAACGGAGTGATGCATCTGTAGCATAGTCTAGTGCTGACGCAGAATCGTCGAGGATAAGTATTTCGGGAGATCTTGAAAGTGCTCTTGCTATATTGAGCCTTTGTCTCTGACCACCTGAAAGATTCTTTCCGCCGCGGCTGAGACCGGCATCAAAGCCTCCCTCTCTCTTTTCAATAAAATCAGCAGCCTGAGCGATCTTTACAGCCTTTGAAAGCTCTGCATCGGAAATATCTTTTCCCATAGAGAGATTCTCTCTTACGGAGCCGCTGAAAATATTACTTCTCTGCTCTGCAATGCCGATCTTACTGCGAAGCTCCTTTACAGGAATATCCGTGATATTCCTTCCACAAACGGTGATAGTTCCCTTTGTGACATCATAAAATCTCGGAATAAGATTAACAAGAGTGGTCTTACCGGAGCCCGTCGGTCCGATAATACCGAGAGTTTCACCGCGCTTCATAGAGAATGTGATATTTTCAAGGGATGGGGATGCGGCATCGGGATAGGTGAATGATACACCTTCAAACCGCACCGCAGTATCATCATCGTGAGCACAGTCACCACCACCCACGGAAAGTTCGTCAGCTTCGATAGGAGTATCAAGGAAATCCGCGATTCTTCCGCCTGCGGCAATTCCCTTAGAAACAGTGATTATAAGATTCGCAAGCTTGATAAGCTCAACAAGGATCTGTGACATATAATTCACAAGAGCGATGACCTCGCCCTGTGTAAGCCCACCTGCATCAACACGCACAGCACCCGATCTTATAAGAATGAGCATTGCCATATTGATTATCACGAATGTCACGGGATTCATGAGTGCGGATATTCTGTTTGCCGCTATCTGGAACTTTGAAAGATCGTCAGTCTCACTATGGAAACGACGTCTCTCAGATTCCTCCATTCCAAAGGCTCTGATAACACGGACACCTGTGATATTCTCTCCTACAGTATGGTAAAGAGAATCGCTCCTTGTCTGTACCTCTTTATATCTCGGTACAGTCAGCTTCATTATTACGGCAACTGCAATAAACAAAAATATTATCGCAGGCACAAATACAAGGGATGCCTCAACATCTACGGTAAATGCCATTACCATTGCTCCGAACACCACAAAGGGGGAACGGAGAAACAGTCTCAGAAACATATTCACACCGGTTTGCACGAGAGAAAGATCTCCCGTAAGACGTGAGGTTATTGTGGCATTTCCGACAC
>JAZUBE010000203.1:0-3819 GCA_045638325.1 Eubacteriales bacterium | reverse complement strand
TGCCGGGCTTTATTTTTTCAAGCTCATCTTTACCGATAACCGTATGCGGTACGGTGTTGAATATGGCGTTGAAGGAGACTTTTTCAAAAAGCCTGCAAAGCTCCGCCGTGTGTGCGGGCGTATATCCTTCTGCTTTTATCCATGCCATATCCGATGGCTTGCGTGCACTTACGGTAACATTGACTCCAAGTGCCTGCAGCCTTTTAGACAGTGCGCGTCCTATACGGCCGTAGCCGATTATAAGCGCAGATGAGCCGTCAAGTGTGATCGGAAGCTCACGCATTGCGATCTCAAGTGCACCTTCAGCAGTGGAGATGCTGTTCCGTATCTGAAATGCATCGGAATCGTTGTAGTCAAAGATCCTCATATGCCTTTCCTCAATGTGTGAGCGCATATAATCGGAGACGTATCCTCCCACGATCACCGTATCTCTGTCAGCCATATCGAGTATATCGTTTATTTCGTAATTGACTCTGCTGCCGGCAAGGGGTGTGGATATGTGAAATCCGTCACGTGAGATAGGGATAGGCAGTACGAGCACACGGCTTCCGGGGATTGCGGTTTCTGCAGGCTGTGCTGCAAGACGTGCATTTTTCAGAGACAGACCGGAAATACGGCTTTTGTCGATTCCGCAGATGCTTACACAATAGCCGAGATCTATAAGGAATTCAGCGAGATACAGCTGACGCATATCTCCGCCTACTATACAGAATTTTGTTTTATCCATATGTACCTCCTTTGTTTATTTCAATAATCATGATATGCTGTATAAGATACAAAAGTGAAAAGCACAGGCAGGAGTGTTGCATCAGTCCGGGTGAAAATATCAAAAAGAATCCGTGATATCTGAGTTTTTTGACAACTTACTCCGACCCAAGATATTCGTCAAGCTCACTTTTTATTACGGTTACGGTGGGGCCGTAGATTATCTGTACACCGACACCTTTACGGATAACACCTGCGGCACCTGTTTCGCGAAGTATAGATTCATCAACGAGCTCGGGAGAGCGAACTGTGACACGGAGTCTTGTGGCACAGGAATCGAGACTTTGGATATTATCTCTTCCGCCAAGTCCTTCTGTTATCCTTTCGGGAACACCACCGCCTCCTGTATCAGAAGTGACGCCTGATTTTTTCTCATTATAATCAGCTCTTGTATAGAGTTTTGTCTCACCGGATGTTTCGCGTCCGGGAGTAGTGTATTTTCTTGCTTTGATCAGGAAGAAGAACAGGAAATAGTACACGATAAAATAGAATATTCCGACAATGGGTATCCAGATCCAGTTCGTTTTTTCGTTTCCTTGAAGTATACCGAACAGTGTAAGGTCAATGACACCACCGGAGAACGTCATACCCACACCTACATTGAAGATGTGCATGAGCATATATGACAGTCCTGCAAATACGCAATGAATTACGTAAAGGAGAGGTGCTACAAAGAGGAAAGTAAACTCAATAGGCTCGGTGATACCTGTCAGTATTGACGTAAGGGCGGCAGAAAGAAGGAGACCGCCTGCGAGACGCCGTCTCTCAGGTCTTGCGGCACGGTACATTGCAAGAGCGGCACCGGGAAGACCGAAGATCATGAATGGGAATTTTCCCGACATGAATCTTGTGGCGGTAACGCTGAACGCTTTAGTTGATGATGATGCAAGCTCGGCAAAGAAGATGTTTTGTGCACCTGCGACTGTTATACCGTCGATTATTGCTGTACCGCCAAGTCCTGTTTGCCAGAAAGGCATATAGAATACGTGGTGGAGTCCGAAAGGGATAAGCGCACGCTCGATTATTCCGTATATAAGTGTTCCTGCATATCCGGAATTCAGAACGAGACTTCCAAGGGAGTATATGCCGTTCTGTATGAGAGGCCAGAGAAAGAACATCACAACGCCTACAACAATATAGACAAGTGTAGAAATTATCGGAACGAATCTCACTCCGCCAAAAAAGGAGATGACTGCGGGTAATTTTATTTTATAGAACCGGTTGTGGAGTGCGGCGACACCCAGACCGACGATTATACCACCGAATACGCCCATTTCAAGTGATCTTATACCGACTACGTTTGAGACTGTACCTTCAAGTACCTCACCTTCCATCATTCCGGAAAGATCGATGAGAGTGGCGATTGTACGGTGCATAACGAAAAATGCTATTGCGGCGGAAAGCACAGCGGTAGCCTTTTCATTTTCCGCCATTCCGAGAGCGACACCAAGAGCGAATATCAGTGGGAGATTTCCGAAAATGACGTTACCTGTCTCGCTCATGATTGTTAAAATAGAGTAGAGAACAGTACCCTCACCAAGCCATTTTTCAAGACCGTATGCACTGACCATTGCACCGTTTGTGAGTGAAGATCCTATTCCGAGAAGAAGTCCTGCTACGGGAAGTAGTGCGATAGGAAGCATAAAGGATCGTCCCACTCGCTGGAGTACACTGAATATGCTACTTCCGCGTCGTTCTTTTTTAGTAACTGCTTTGTTCATGTTTGAGATCGTACCTCCTTATTTCGCAGGTGAATATTCGATGACGGGATCGGCTCCGCCGATCACATCACCGTATAGCGGTGTGAAACCCGATACTTTTTCCATATCGCATATTACAACGGGAGTGCAGGGGGAATAGCCGCGTTTTTTCAGAAGATCAAGATCTACTTTACACAAAGGATCACCTGCTTTTACCATATCTCCTGTTTTGACGGCAGGGCGGTATCCCTCACCCATAAGCTCAACGGTATCGATACCGATGTGTACGAGAAGATCTATCCCTTCCTCTGTTTCGATACTGTAAGCGTGAAGTGCTTCGGCAACTCCTGCTATTCTGCCACTTGCGGGGCATCTGAAATCACCTTCAACAGGCATGAGAGCAATACCGTCGCCCACAAGCTTTTCTGCAAATGCTCTGTCTTCGGAGTTTTCAAGAGGGATTACTTTCCCCGTTGCAGGTGCAATGAGGGAAAGTGTTTTTTTCTTTTTGAACATACATATTTCCTTTCTTATGTCATGCGTGATTCACCGTCGTGCCTGAATGCTTTGACGGATGCACCTGACAGCTCGGATATCTTTTTCTTTATTTTCGTAATATGAGGAGGACTGACTGATAACTCGGTATAACCTGACTCAAGGAAAAATTCCGTGAGACATGTATCAGCGGCAAGCTCACCACATATTCCTGCCCAGATACCTGCATTTTTTGCGGCATTTCCGATGTTTACCAGAAGTTTCATTACAGCATCGGGTACACCCTCGCAAAGGTATGATACATCGCTGTTTTGTCTGTCTGCTGCCATTGTATACTGGATAAGATCATTCGTACCGACAGAGAAGAAATCCGCATTTTCTGCAAGTTTGTCAGCAATGATTGCGGCAGATGGAGTTTCGATCATCACACCCACGGGAATAGTGGGATCAAAGGGAATGCCGTTTTGCGTAAGCTCTCCTTTTACTTTGTCAATTATTCTTTTTGCGGCGTAAAGTTCGTCTGTTCCTGTAATCATAGGAAGGAGGATAGAGATCTTATGATTGGCAGAAGCTCTGAGAAGAGCCTTCAGCTGAGTTTCAAAAAGCTCCTCGCGTCTGAGACAAAGCCGTATTGCACGAAGTCCAAGTGCGGGGTTTGGTTCTTTTTTTAGTCCCAGATATGGTATCTCCTTATCTGCTCCCGCATCAAGAGTTCTTATTATTACATCGCCTCTGCCTATTCCTTTTGCGGCAGATGTGTATGCATCAAGCTGTTCTTCTGCGGTGGGAGGACGATTGTGTTTCATATACAGGAATTCACTTCGGAAAAGTCCGATCCCGTCGGCACCCGAAATACGAG
>JAZUBE010000202.1:0-6587 GCA_045638325.1 Eubacteriales bacterium | reverse complement strand
TTATTTTACCGTCACAATTAACATCTGCAAGTTCAATGTTTAATTTGACATCCCAACCGACGATATACCGGAGTATGGTTGATACATCGGATACATTGATCTTACCGTCATCGTTTGCGTCACCGTAAAGCGGTCTTGATTCGAGCCAATTGTATGTATTTCTCGCACTGACAAGCTCCTCATAATTTGAAACAAGCAGTTTTTCGTTTACCGAAAGTGCCTCATACAGACGCTCGGCATTTTCGATCGCACGCAGTGAATCAACAAGTGTGCTGCCGGTAAACTTGTTGACAGTATTACCGTAACCTGCACCTCTATCCTTCCAAGTTGATGCGGTGATGATATCTTTACCAGTCAGATGGTCATTCACCCACTTTCCGTTATACATAAACGCATAGCTTGCAAACTCAACAGTACACAGTCTGGGATAGAAAATACAATACCTGTTATTCTCGCGCACAAGAGAAGTTACATTAAGTACGCAAACATCGTCAACAAAAATCCGTATCGCTTCAGTTGTACATTCAAATCTTACTGTGTGGAAATACCCGTCATCGAGGACACACATAGGTCCTGTCTCACTGGGATTAAACGGATACGAAGCAAAGAGACCGGAAATGGGTGAAATACCCCATTTCTCAGAAACAAAATCGTAACCTACAGTGAAATTCTCGCAGTATAGTCCGAAAAATGCGCCCTTTGCACCACCGATCTCGGTGATTTTATCCACATCACGGATACGTATAAGCATCTCAACAGTGTAATCGGCATTGAGCTTAGAACCGGCGTTACCGACATCAAGCACGGAATAGTTCGCATTTCCGCCACCTTCCGTAAATGTGCCGACAATTCCGGAGCCGCTGACATATCCTTTTTCCTGATATTTTACCGTACCGATCGAGGCAATAGCTTTTTCGGTTTCCCGTGTCGCATTTGTCTTTGCAAGACTCAGCTCGGTTTTTCCTTCCTCATCAGCGAAACTCTTTTTACACCTTGAACAAGTCCAATACTCAACGAATCCATCTTCAGGGGTACTTGCTGATACAGGTGGATGATATATAAGATCATGGCCGAGTGCAGCTATCGTCACCTCTGAGAGAGAAATCTCTTCATTTCCTCCGGCATCAGAATAGCGCACACCTTTGCGGTCATACCAATATTCGGTATGTCCGTTATCGGTACAGTTAGGATCGAGTGCATTCATATGCACGAGTACATCCCCGGTCAGCATATCTCCTGTTTCAATGACCGTTCGTTTGTGACACATAGAACATTCGTATTCGTCATATGAACCGTGGTGATATGTCGCCTCGTGTGAAGCTATAAGAATATTCGTATGGTCATGATTTTCAGCGAAATAGCCGCTCATATCAAATTCACGGATATCGGTAGTAATATAGCCACCGAGAGTCCATCCGGAAAGCGATTCTGAACCGTTTTCAAAATCCACCTCCATAATTGTCTCTCCGCTATTAGTCGTGACATCATACTCGGAATTTGAAACGACTATATTGTCTATAACACACTCTCCCTTAGAGTACATCAGCAGTATATCATTGGTAGACTTAAATGACTGATCGGTATATGACAGCATCAGATTACCGTCGAGATAGATCATAGCAGTATTGCCAACAAGTCTGAATGCAAAACGATGCATCGGATAAATGCCGTCTGAATTCCTGGTCCACGAATATGATTTTGATGCCAAAGGTTTTGATATCGAAGAATTGAATTCCATACCGTTAGTGCCTATTACAAATTCCTGTGCAGAAAAATCATATACGGCACACATGGTATAGTTCTTACCGAACCAAACACCGAGATAACAAGGTCCGGAAGGACTTGAACGCTCGTTCACATCAATCGGCAGGATATCAAATGCAACAGTTCCGTTTGAATCGGCGTAAGGGTAAATATTATCCGCCTGCATATAATTTGAACCGAAATCGTGGTGGAATGCAAGATTTACTGCGCTGAATGTTTTGGGGATCTCTGTTTCGATCTTATAGCTGCAATTCAGGCAGAAATTTGCAATCATTCCCGTATTATGCTTTGTCGCAGTCAGGAGAACTTCTTCATCTGTGAAGTTATGTTCACCTTCTATCGCAGGAATCACCGTGACATTCACTTCATGACCGCAGTATTTGCACACATCGGAATCTCTTCCCTCCACACCGCACATCGGATCGGTGTGCATATGGGAATATACATGCTCACCATCAGTACAGTTTTGCACCTGTGAAGTTTCGGAATACATTATCGCATCAAAGAGAACATTTGAAACATTTTCATCATTCTCAATCTTAACAGTCACATCACCGGTCTCACCGTAAATCCATGAAGTATTAAATTTGTAGACCTGATCGGTTTTAGGGAGCTCGATCATAACGTCAGGATTCAGAGGATTGGAGGAATGAAGCACTACTCTGCCTGCTCCACCCTTGTTTCCTATCTTCATACTGTGAAGGATTGCACCTTTGTCCATGCCGATCTTAATGATCTCATTTGTATCGGAAGAATCAACATAGATACTGGGGGAAGCAAATCCGCCTCTTGCAGATGCACCGTATACCTTGATATCGGGATTTCCGTTCACATCAAGTTCCAGTTTCTGATACGTTCCGAGATTCTCGCCCTCACCAAGCTCATTAAAGTTTGCAGTCATAGGTGTGGGAGAATCGCCCTTTGGAACAACCAGACACGGCACTTTTGCACTCATTTTTATTGTAATACTACCATCTGTCACAGAAAGAGTATCTATCTTTTTAGGAGCAGAGTTCAGTGTAAGCTTATATATATCAACTTCATTTATACCCGCCCATGTATCGGGAAGCTTCCATGTGCATGTTTTTCCGTCACGGCTATAAGCGTAGATCTTGCAACCTGCGCCCACCTGAGGTATAAATCGGTCACCACCGTTGGCAATAACGAAATCTCCATTTTCGATCAGTGTGTAATTATTGGTCTTCTTATCGTATGTAGATACCAGATCGCCACTGAAAACCACCTGATAGGTATTTGTATTATTTGTATATTGCAGCGGCTTTCGCTCCAGCATATAGAGATACTGCAAGTTACTTTCCATAATTCTGGTAATAAAAGCATTCCACTTACTTTTGTTATTAAACTCAACAGAATAATCCCATTCACCAAGCTCACTGCCCCACACAAGGCTCTGGATATTATCTGCACGTTTTCCGATCACTACAGAATTCATCCAGGTATTCAGATAATCGTTATCTGTTATCACTCCGTACGGCACAGTAAAAGAACAGGAGAGTCCCTTATACTTCGGATGAATGTATTCCTGTCCGCTTGAAATAGCGTAGTTCTCCCAGGAGTACTCTATCTCTCTCTGAACGGCATCCCATTCCATTTCCGTATTGGTAATGACGCCGCCGTATTTTGTAGTAAGATTGGGATTATTGTAAAGTCCCTCCGGTACAGGTATCATAGCATCATAATAAATATGAGTGCGGAAGTTCCATGTGTCCTGCATTCTTTGCCATGCCCTCTGGGCATAACCGGTCTCATAAAGATTGTAAAGGCTGAGGAGATACCAGTATTCACTGCCTGCCGTCCAGCCGATCTTCTTCTGTCCGTATTCGTCATGAGTGTAACAAGACAGCGGTATCTTTTCTTCATCGGAGGCAACTTCATCACGTCTTCTTCCTGCGAGAAGAGGCTCCAGAATCTGAGATACATCAGTATTATACTTAAAAGAATCTTCTACATATTTCTGATATTTCGCATAGCCGGAACCGGGTGTACCGTCACCAAGCGGATATGCGGTATCCTCTATAAGATAAGGAGCAGATCCCCAGCGAAGAACATCCTGTCCGAGAGTATACGCGAACTGATGCGCTCCGTTTGTGATATTTGCAATCTTTTCCTGCATCTGAAGTGCTTGTTCATATGTTAATTGAACGGCAAGAGAATCACCGATCATACCAAAATTGATGGTGTAACTTATACCGTCCATTCTGTCACCGAGACCGGGAGAATAATCCTGCTCAACGGGGGTCATATCCTTAGGATTAGCAGAGAAAAGCTCATCAACAGGGGTGGGCTCCTCTATTGAAAAAACAGGCTGCATTGCAGAAACTGCCATAACAACTGACATAACAATGCTGACAACTTTTCGTTTCATGATTTTTAATATATTACCTTTCTTTATTTTATTAGATGCCAATATCTCCAATGGCATTTTATCATTTTTCACCGATTATGTCAATAGATGACTCCAATGATTGTACTTTTATCACAAAGATATACATTAACAAAGCTGATACTTTATGTTGACAATATCGCATTAATGTGGTAAACTACAATTAGCAGGACTTATAGTCCTACATTACGGATCAAACTATGGAAAGGATAAAACACAAAAATGCTGACAGACTGAATTGCCGTTAGCATTATGTTATCACTTGTTATGGATACTAACGCAACAAATCCCGCTTTTTCAGAAGATGTTTCCTCATCTTCCGACACACTTTTCTCTGCTACACCTAAAAATATGACCCCCGTTGAGCAGGATTATTCTCCCGGTCTCGGTGACAGAATGGATGCTGTAAGTTACACTATCGTCTTTGGTATGATCGAAAAGCCCGGTGAATTTACTCTCATACAGTCATACGAAGGAGCTCTTGAGATCCAGAAGATGGTCTCCAATATCTCTAACGGTGTTCACCAGCTCGCATATACACTCGGACAGGATAAGCTCCGCTGGGGTACTGCACCTTATCTTTATGAGGATACCGCGTTCCCCATGGGAGACGGCACTCCCGGATCCGGATACGCGAAGTACCGCAAGTACGTTGAAGACTCTTTTGCAAATAACGTAGATGTTGCTCAGATCATTGAACCTCTTCTCGCAGGAAGATGGCGTGATGATCATGCCCCTTCCGAGGAGGATAAGATCCCACTTTCCTGCTATACTCACGATGAGGAAGGAAACAAAAAGATCGGTTGGACTGCCGGTGAAGAAGGCTGGTATCTCCTCAGCCTTTACAATCTGTATGAGACAGGCTACGCTCAGAGAGCATGGAAGAAAATGCAGGACACCTGGAACTTCCGCACTCACGTTTACTACGATGCAATGATTCCCGTACCCGAGGGATTCTACAACAACCCCAACCGTACTACAAAGTACGGCGGAATCATCACAAACACCGAAATGGAATGGGATGCCGTTCAGAGAGAGACAAAGTACTCCTGGGAGAACTACGCGATCTCCAGTGCTCAGGAGCACATTCATCCTAAATATAAGGGACTCTCCTGCTCTTTTTCTATACCCTACGGACCTATCTCCGATGAAGATTTTATCGATACCTGGATGAACTCCGTAATAATAGGAACCCGTGGTAACGAGCCCAGAAACCTTGTTTTTGGATGTGAGCTTGGCGAATGGGATTATTCAATCGGTACTACTCCCGAGGATCCCGAGTGGGATAAGTTCATCTCCAGACTTTACAAGTACAACCTGCAGTATCTCTATATGATGGAGAGACGTCCTCTCAGCTTTGTGAATACAGACGATATTTATCAGGTAATATTCAGCGGAAATATGATCTCCACATACGACAGAAAAACTGATAATTACACTCTCATTGAAAATGGTGACTTCGTCATTGCCGACGGCGGTGACCGTTTCATTCCTCAGGCGGGTGCAGGTTGCAAGATCTACGCTTACAGCCGTGACGGAAAGACCCGTACATGGAAGCTCCCTGATACTTGGACAGGTGTAGCGGAAGTTGATATGTACAAACTGACACTGACCGCAGCTCCTGCAAAGATCGATACCATTGCTGTTACTGACGGTAGCGTCACCTTAAAAATGGACGCAAAAGTACCTTATCTGATCGTTCCGAAGGGTAATAACCCCACACCTAAAACTGCAAACTTCAATGATCTTACTGCAGGTGATGCTGTAAAGGAATACCAAGGACTTAGTTTTGCCGCAGACGGAGACTGTGATTTCAAGGTATACGGTGCTTCCGCAAGAGGTGGATTTGCATCTCCCAGTATCTATGTTGAATCTGCTGATACAAGCAAAGTCTTTAAGCTTGGCATGGAAGAAGGTACTATCCTTCACAGTTTGAAGATTGGTAACAGAGGTGGAGCAGGAAAAGTGGTACTCCATTCCTCCAATCCCCTCAATCCCGATGTCATGATAGAGCTTCCCAAAATTGATCAGGTCTACAAATTTAATACTTCCTGGGTTTACGGTGAGACCGGTGACGTAACTGTGAAGATCGAAAATGACAAGAGCGTATCGTATGTTCTCTTTGATGCGATAATGTATTCTTAATCTACAACAAACAAATAATACCGATAGTATTTCATACGTCCCGTTTAGTACGCACAGTACATAGCGGGACGTATCTGTTTTCTTCATTATATCATGGGATGATATTGTTTTCATTTTCAGTTTTTACAGACTTATACACAAGATATAACAGTCACCCAAAACGAAAATTAAAATTTATTAAAACCCTATTGACATTTTCATTTTACAGTGCTAATATAATACCGCAACTGAATATGTTGTAATACTAAATGCGTAGATCAGAAACCAGTAGGTT
>JAZUBE010000201.1:0-1981 GCA_045638325.1 Eubacteriales bacterium | reverse complement strand
GGCTTTACCTCAAGCGCATCAAACTCTGTATCGGAGAGTTTTCTGATCATTGTTCCGCAGGTGCGCTCAATGTATGCGGCAAGCTCATCTGCCGCAACTCTGATCAGTCCGTTGTAATCGTCGGAATCGTATACGATCGTGTACTCCGAAATATCGTTTCCGGCAATGGTCAGACGCTTAACGCGGTAACCCTCTCCATAGGTATTTGAATAATCGTCAGTATTGCCGTGCTTCACAAAGTCACGCACTGCGCGGTCAAGACCGTCGTCAGTCTTACCGAAGATCAGAAGCTCTCCGTCCTTTGCACGGGTAACAAATCCGTCATCCGATATATCTGTCATATCGATTCCGTATGACAAAGCATCCGCCTCATCACCGATAATGACTTCTTGCGGCATCTGTGTGAGATTATCGCGGAGATATCCGAGATACACCTCATTCGCACCTGACGATGACACGGAATTTTCACCCTCGTTTAACGAACAGGCTGAAAATGACATGGTAATCACAATGGATGCGAGTAACATACTGATTATTTTTTTCATAACAAGTCTCCTTTGTGAAAAAATGTTCAATTACATTTTATCACACTATTAACGAAAACGCAAGAGGCAGAAAAACACCATTCCGGTCATGATACTGTTCCGGTGACGGCTTTGAGATACGGTGGGTTGACACATGGGATATATTGTGATAAAATCATATTATATAAATAATATAGATAAAGGTAGTTCTTATGATAAAAAGACTGGTGTCGCTTCTTGCAGCGACGATGATCCTTGCGTGTAATCCATGTAACTGCATTGCCGAAGACTGTGGGGATGAGATAACTCTTTCTCCTCGTGCAACTATTGCAGTTGAAGAAGGGATTATAACCGGAATTACAGATCCTGTTACGGTAAAATGGCTTAAGGATCAGTTTTGCGGAGATGTGAAAATAGTATCGCATGACGGTAATGATCTGGAGGGTGACAGATATGTTCCCACAGACGGTGCTGTTGTCAGTCCGGATGGCAATGTTTTCGGATATGCTCTTATATACGGAGATGCAAACAGAGACGGAAAGATCAACATAAGCGATGCTTCTGCCATACTGAAATCGATTGCGGGCTGGAATGTGAATATATCCTCTGCCGCAGCCGATGTTGACCGGAACGATAAGGCTACGCTTGCCGATGTTTCAAATGTGCTGAAGTATATCGTCGGATGGGATATTTCCTTTTCCGAGAAAGTGATGCTTGACGTATCGTTTGATGAGTATGTTCTGCTTTCTTCCGATGAGGAGACGGATCGTGCTGTGATTGAGACTGTACGCGAAAAGCTCGGCAAGGATATTACCGTGGTTGACGATGTTCCCGAAGGCGTGAAATATATCACAGTCGGTAAAGAGTTGTGGAACAGATATGATTTTATGAATGATGTGCGTCTGCGCGCTCTTTTCCCGGAGAATTCATACATAGATACATACGGCGGGAATATATATCTTACCGCTTGCGGAGACGAAGGCATCAAAGGCTGTGTGGAATATCTTGCGTCCGCAGAAGAACTCGTTATACCCAAGGGATATACCGGTACTGTGGGGAATCTTACAGGTGAGTCACAGCTGCTCTATGCCGGGGCGGTAGAGAGAATACTTGAGGCTGAGAAAAACGGAGCTCCCATAGGTGAGCTGACTGACGATGTTTATACGGCACTTGTAAATGCAGAATGGAAGGAACCGAAAAATATAATATATATGATCGGTGACGGAATGGGCCCCGGTGCTCTTACATCTGCTGAGGTGCTTTACGGCGATAAGCTCTACAAGGGTGACCTTTCTATGAGTTATATGCCCTCAAAGGGGGTCAGTACTACATTCTCGGCAATTGATCAGTATACAGACTCAGCGGCAGGCGGAACAGCTCTTGCTACGGGACATAAGACCACCGAGGGAACTGTTGCGATGAATCCCGGACATACTGAGAATTACAGAACTCTTACG
>JAZUBE010000200.1:0-4074 GCA_045638325.1 Eubacteriales bacterium | reverse complement strand
GGAAGGATCATGTAAGGAAGATAGTTGTATACCATTCCGAGGATCACAGCACCGGGAGTACCGATCATTTTGAGTTCCTCGATTCCCACCATTCCGAGAAGATTATTGATGATACCGTTTTTCTCAAGTATAAGCATCCACGAGTATGTACGGATGAGAAGATTCATCCACATGGGGAGCATAACGAGCATCATCATGAGCTTCTGACGGGAAGCTTTTGCTCTGCTCATGAAAAATGCGAAGGGATAAGCGAGTACGAGTGTTACTGCTGTTGCAATAAGTGAATACCAGATAGAAACAATAAATGTTTCCTTGTATTCACCGAGCGCCTTGATATTTTCAAGAGTGAAAGCACCGTTTGCATCCGTAAAAGCATAATACGCTACGATCGCAAGAGGTACAACGATAAATACCGCCGCCCATAAAGCATAAGGAGCATTAAGGATCATTGTACCGAGAGAGGTGCGGGGACGTCTTTTGGGAACAGTACCTGTCATATTACTCCTCCTCTTCTTCGTCATCCACAACGCTGAGAGCATCGTGTTCATCGGAGTAGGAGCTGTAGTCACCGTACATACCTGAGTACTTTGACTTTTTCATTATATGTATTGCATCGGGCTCAATAGACAGCCACACATCCTCACCCTCATGATGCTCATCCGTGGTCTGTATCATCCACTTGAATCCACCTACATCTACGATGATCTCAAAGTGAACACCACGGAAAGTCACAGCAGTGATTCTTCCGGGAATCTGTCCCATTGCCTCGGCGACGATATCGACGTCTTCGGGACGAACCACAACATCAACGGGTTCTCCGGGTTCAAATCGCTGATCGAGACAGGTGAAGGTGTGACCGGAGAAACGGGCAACAAAGTCCTTGACCATAACTCCGTCAACGATATTTGACTCACCGATGAAGTCTGCAACGAAAGCGTTTTCGGGCTCGTTGTAGATATCTGTGGGCTTACCTATCTGCTGAACCTTACCCTCATTCATGACTACCACGGTGTCGGACATGGAGAGAGCCTCCTCCTGATCATGGGTTACATAGATGAAGGTGATACCGAGTTTTTTCTGAATGTTTTTGAGCTCGGCCTGCATATCTTTGCGAAGCTTGAGATCAAGAGCAGCCAAAGGTTCATCAAGAAGAAGCACCTTCGGCTCGTTGATAACAGCTCTTGCGATAGCAACACGTTGTTGCTGACCACCTGAGAGCTTAGTCACGTTTTTCTTTTCAAATCCCTCAAGATTAACGAGTCTGAGCATCTCTGTGACCTTATCGCGGATCACATCCTTCGGCAATTTTTTTACTTTAAGACCGAAAGCAATGTTATCATACACGTTGTAGTGAGGAAAAAGAGCGTAACGCTGAAAAATGGTGTTAACCGGCCTCTGATACGGCGGAACACCACTCATCTCTTTGTCTTCAAAGAGAACAGAGCCGCTCGTTGGCTGTAAAAATCCGCCAATGACACGAAGGGTAGTGGTTTTACCACAACCCGACGATCCGAGGAGAGTGACGAACTCACCGTCACGTATGGTGAGATTCAACCCGTCAAGAACTCTTTCCCCGTCAAATTCAACGACAATGTCCCGAAGATCAATAATTGTTTTTTTGTTTGCAATGTTTTCAGACATTTTTTGCATCCCCCTTTGCGGTCAAAACCCGCCAAAGCCATAAAGCCCTGCGCGAACCCACCCCAAGCTGATCACAGCCCCCGCAAAGAGTTTTTTACATATCGGAATCCTCCGATTGTAGCTTGTGATCTCTCTGGCTTTCATTTGAAAACCACGGCCTTTGTTCAAAACTGCCCCGGGTGAAACATACGGCAAAAAATAATTTTTTTTGCACATCAGTATGTTTTTGTCCCTACTCTAAGGAGTAAGGCGTCGACACAGATGCAAAAATATTACAAAATACATTATACATTGTAATTCGACATAAGTCAATAGTATATTATAAAATAATCAGTCCTTACGTATCTCTCTGAGGAGTGCTATCTCACGGGCGTAACCCTCTGTTTCATTGGGAGTCTCAAGATAGAACGGGAGATGCATAAGTCTCGGATTTGTGATTACCGAAGTAATACCTTCAAGAGCGAGAGTCCCCTCACCGATCTTTTCGTGACGATCCTTGTGAGCACCGAGGGGATTCTTTGAATCATTCAGGTGAATTGCGTGAAGTCGGTCAAGTCCTACAACACGGTCAAATTCATCTACTACCGCATCAGTATCACCTGCGATATCATAACCGCCGTCGCTTACATGACAGGTATCAAGGCAAACTCCGACATTGTCACGGAACCGAGGCTCGACCTGCTCGATAATCGACTGTACTTCTTCAAATGTGCGGCCGATTTCCGTACCCTTACCTGCCATCGTTTCAATAAGAACGGTGGTGGACATTCCCTCAAACATGATCTCGTTCAGAAGTGCAGCAGTGCGGCGGATTCCTTCTTCGGCTCCTGCACCTACATGATTTCCGGGGTGAAAATTGTAGAGTGAGCCGGGAAGTGCCTCAAGAAATTCAAGCTCACCACGCATTGAGGTAACGGTATACTCCCTGATCCGCTCATCAGCGGATGAGGGGTTATAGGTGTATGGAGCATGAGCGAGTGGAGGAGCAAATCCTTCCACCTTCAGAAATTCTGCAAGTGCCGCAACATCTGCAGGATCAGCTTCCTTGGACTTCGCACCTCTGGGGTTTTTCGTAAAATATTGAAAAGCGTTGGCACCGATGGACTTTGCCACCTTGCCCATATTAAGATAACCTCCCGTAAGGGAGAGATGACAGCCTATATAAAACATAGTGTATTCCTCACTTGTGAATATCGTTAACACATTTATTTTACCATAGGCGGGAGTGACGGTCAAGAGGTGATTTATCAGAAATTTTTATTGACAATTTGCATAAATTATGGTAAAATAAAAGTGAAAACATCGACAAATATCACATTGGGAGGGAACAGTATGAAAAGAATTTTTGCTGTGCTTGTTGCGGCTGTTATGCTCATCGTTTGTGTACCTGTGTCACTTGTTACGGATACTTTAATGGGTGATGTTTCAGGTGATGGGAAAGTGACTCTTTCAGATGTGTCTATGATACTGAAATACATAGCCAGATGGGAGGTAACCGTTGATCTTTCTATTGCTGATGTCAGCGGTAACGGAAAGATCAATCTGACAGATGTTTCACGGATCCTCAAGTATGTGGCAAAATGGGATATTTCACTTGATCCCGGAGATAATTCCGTGATTACTCCGCCGGCACCGGATACAAACGAATTTGTGGATGAAGATTTTGATAAAGAGGAGTTTAAATTCCTTCATTACGGCGAAACTGCCACTGATTTCCATGATCGGTACATATGGTTCGAGGATTACAGTGGCGGTGTTATAGATCATGCCGTTGCAGAGAGAAACCGTTTAGTTGAGGATAAGTACAATGTGAAGATCACAGCAGAGGAGTGCGGTCCCGCAGGAGAAGCGACTATCAGAATGCAGGCAGGACAGTGTGATTTTGAGGTCATCTACGAGTGGGGAATTCGTTTGAAGAATATCGGTGTTTTTGGCATGCTGTATGATTTCAATGAGCTGAACTATATCAGCCTTGACAAAAGCTACTGGGTACCGACTGCTACCGAGGGACTGACTGTTGCAGACAGACTTTTCATTACCACGAATATGGTAACTATGAACTCCATCGCATGGGCACAGACTTATTTCTTCAACAAGAATATGATGGATGAGATAGGTTATGATTACCCTTACGAGTATGTACAGTCCGGTAACTGGACCTACGATGTGCTTCTTGAAATGCTCGCGGCGGCGGAGAAGGACCTGAACCGTGACGGTGTCATGGACAAAAATGACAGATACGGCGGAATTGACGGAGATACAGTCCTTAAGGGTGTATGCGCAGCTCCGCTTGTTGCGGATAACGGTAACGGAACATACGAGTTTATTCCGTATACCGAGGAAATGGCAGGGCAGTATTCAAGATATAAGTCTAAGACCGACAATGTGCAGAATATGTTTATACTGGATTATACAAGTCGGAGGCCAAGCGGT
>JAZUBE010000199.1:0-2298 GCA_045638325.1 Eubacteriales bacterium | reverse complement strand
CCATTACGATGATGAGGATAGTACGCACGCTGAGGAATGTACCTGCGGTAGCAGTTGCACCTACAGAGATTCCGAGGAATATTGTAACGATGTTCATAAGCTCGTTCTGCACAGTGTTTGAAAGACGCTCAACAACGCCGCTTTCTTTCATAAGGTTACCGAGCATCAGCGCACCGATCAGGGGAGCTGCAGAGGGAACGAGAAGTGCTACAAATACAACTACAACAAAGGGGAAGATGATCTTCTCACGCTTTGATACAGGACGCAGAGAAGTCATAACGATCTGTCTCTCCTCCTTAGTGGTGAGAAGCTTCATAATAGGCGGCTGAATTACGGGAACGAGTGCCATGTATGAATACGCCGCTACCGCAATAGGACCGAGAAGATCGGGTGCGAGAAGAGTTGTAACAAAGATCGCAGTAGGACCATCAGCACCACCGATGATTCCGATGGATGCTGACTCGGGGCCGCTGAAGAATCCTGAAAGTCTTGCTGCAGCAAAGGTTATGAAAATACCGAGCTGAGCCGCAGCACCAAGAAGAAGGCTCTTGGGGTTTGCAATCAGGGGACCGAAGTCGGTCATCGCGCCTACACCGATGAAGATGAGGCAGGGATAGATACCGAGCTTAACTCCGAGATAGAGATAGTCGATAAGTCCTACAGAAATGGACTGACCTACCTTGAGTGTGTCGATGATATTCTGACCTACGCCTGCGTCAATGTACTCATTGATGATCTCCTGAGTGACGGGAGCACCGCCGAAGAGATCCCAGTGAACATGACCGCCGGCAAAGAGTGCTTCGTGGAACATTCCCGCGCCGGGGATATTTGTGAGAAGCATACCGAATGCTATGGGAAGAAGAAGCAGAGGCTCAAACTTCTTTACGATCGCGAGGAACATGAGCACGAATGATATGAGAATCATTACAAGACTCTTGTAATGACCGCCGGCAAAAAGCTCGTAGAAGCCTGTCTGCTTGAAAAAGTTAGCGATAGCATTACCTGCACCGACACTCTCATCGGAATCATTTTCGGTTTCTGTGTCGGATCCTTTATCACTGATAGCCCCGATAGTTTCGACAGATTCATCTTTGGCGGTTTCGGCTACGGTTTCTGTGACTTTGGTTTCGGCCTCGGTTTTTGCAGGCTTTTTCGCAGCAAATACAGTAGTGCCGGAAATAATGATACTCAGAGTCAGAAGAACGAGTGCAATACCGAGAAATCTGCGAAACATGGAACGATTATTGTTTTTAATCATAATGATCGTCCTTTCAGTGTACTGCTTATGCAATGGTACAGAGAGTCGCACCGGTGTCGACGGTGGATCCCTTGGTAGTACCAACGGATGTAACAGTACCATCCTTGGGTGCCATGATCTCGTTCTCCATCTTCATAGCCTCAAGGATGAAGAGAACCTGACCCGCCTTAACAGTGTCACCTGCAGCAACATTTACAGCGAGAATAGTACCGGGCATGGGAGCACTGATAGGATCTCCGCTTCCGGATGCTGCGGGAGCAGCGGCAGGAGCAGCCTTGGGAGCAGGTGCAGCAGCTTTGGGGGCGGGAGCAGCCTTTACCTCAGCCTCAGATGCGATCTCGATCTCAACCTCATACATGGTTCCGTTTACGGATACATTATACTTTTTCATTTTTGATACCTGATTCCGGGGATTCCGGAAAACCTTTCTTTAATTTACTTTTTTAAGTGACAGAATACGGATAGCGGAAACATCCTCGCCGAGTTCCTCTGCAAGAACAGCGGCAATAGCGGCAACGACCTCACCTCTGGGACCGGGATCGGGTGATACCGATGCTGCAGGAGCAGGAGAGGCAGACGGCTTTACATCTTTCGCGGGAGATGTGACCGGGTTTGTTTTTTCGGAGATCGTGACAACGGCACTCATTATCTTACAGAGAAGCACGATGCACACGAGTCCGATGAAAACAATGGATACGCCCATTACAATGACCAGACCGACATTCATTTTAAACACACTCACTTTCATCAAAATTATATGTGATACCGCAAAGCGGTAAACGACCGTAGGGTTGATTCGGAGACTTCCAAATTACCCTATTTTACATTATACCACAATATTATCAAATATTCCATATATTTTGAAAAAATAATCTTTCCGAATAATAATAAAAAATATATCGGAAATGTGTTGACAAATGGGGGATAATTGTATATAATAATATGGCGAACGGTATGAGACGGTCCCGTTTGCCGCATATTATGTGGAGAAGTACTCAAGTAGGCCGAAGAGGCGCCCCTGCTAAGGGTGTAGGTCGGGT
>JAZUBE010000198.1:0-9168 GCA_045638325.1 Eubacteriales bacterium | reverse complement strand
AGCAACTATTGCAACTCCTTGGCTCACAGAACGACATGGCTACGATCCGACTTGTCGAAGGATTAAAACTGTCGTAACGGGAGGACACAAGGCCCTCCCCTACGGGATTGTACGTTATTTACAGGTTTCCGCGTAAAATATTTATAATTACTGCTCTTCGCTGCGCTTATCAATAATTCTCTTAGCCTTACCCTCATATCTTGCAAGGGACATGGGAGGTGCGAGAACTACCTTTGCCTTGATACCGAGTACGGTGTGGAGCTTATCCACTACTTCGTTACGGAGGGCGTCAAGTCTGGTGAAGTCCTCGACCATTCTCTCATCGGTGAACTCAACCTTTACCTCAAGGTAGTCGGTGTAATTCTTGCGTGTGAGGATCAGCTCATAGTGAGGAGCAACGCCTTCAATGGAGGCGATAACGCTCTCGATCTGGCTGGGGAACACGTTTACTCCGCGAATCTTCAGCATATCGTCGCTGCGTCCGCGAACCTTGTCCATTCTCGCGTGAGTACGTCCGCACTTACAGGTCTCTTTTGTGATCTTGGTAATATCTCTTGTGCGGTAACGGAGCATGGGGATTCCTTCTTTGGTGAGAGTGGTGATAACAAGCTCACCTGACTCACCCTCGGGGAGCACCTCACCTGTCTCGGGGTTGATGATCTCGGGGATAAAGTGATCCTCCGCAAAGTGCAGACCGCATCGGTACTCGCACTCACCGGAAACTCCGGGGCCCATAAGCTCACTCATACCGTAGTTATCGGTGGAGAAAAGACCGAATCCCTTTTCGATCTTGTCACGAAGCTCATCGGTACAGCCCTCGCTTCCGAAAAGTCCGATACGGAGCTTGATCTCCTCGGGGGATACGCCCTGAGCCTTTGCCACCTCGCTCATGTACATTGCATAAGAGGGGGTGGAGATAAGCACGGTGGGGCCGAAATCCTTCAGGAGCATTACCTGCTTTTCGGTGTTACCCGATGATACGGGGATGACCGCACAGCCCAGCTTCTCAAGACCGTAGTGAAGTCCGAGAGCGCCTGTGAAAAGGCCGTAGCCGAAGGAGATCTGACATACGTCCTCATCGGTGACACCTACAGCGGCGCAAAGACGTGCAACGCAGTCGCTCCATGTGTTCAGATCGTTCTTGGTGTAGCCTACAACGGTGGGCTTACCTGTAGTACCCGAGGATGCATGGATACGCGCGATCTTTTTCATGGGAACTGCGAACAGTCCGTAAGGATAGTTGTCGCGGATGTCCGCCTTTGTGGTCATGGGTATGTACTGAATGTCGGAGAGAGTTTTGATCTTCTCCGCAGTCACACCTGCCGCATCAAGTCTGTCTCTGTAGAAAGGTACGTTCTTGTGGCAGTAGTCCACGAGATGTCGCAGCCTTTCAAGCTGGAGTGCCTCAAGCTCATGGCGAGGCATTGTTTCGATATCTTTCTGAAAAAACATAATGTGGTTCCTTTATTTGTAGGAATGTATTGTATGGGCAATGCCCTAATGCACGGAATAAATGAAAATTTGTTGTGGGGGAGGGGCTTGCTCCCCCCGTCGAAGGATTAAAACTGTCGTAGCGGGAGGACACAAGGCCCTCCCCTACGGGATTGTGTGTTTCCTAAGAAATCATCGGGACGGCGGATTGTATGGCAAGACGATGTAGCTGAAGTTATGCCGATACCTGCCTGTCGGGGCCTCCCGACTTACAAAGCCTTATCTTCTTTTTTCTTCTTCTCGTAACAGATGAAGATGGACTCGGCATTTTTCTTTGCTTTCTTTCCGCCGAGGATGCTGACTGTGGGAACGATCACAAGTCCTACAGCCATAGCGAGAGCACCCGCATTGATGGGGGAAGACCAAAAGGCGTTCAGGAATGTTGTACCTGTGAGAGTACAGATGAGGTTTGTACCCATTATTCCGACACCTGATGCGAAGCTGCACCATACGGCAGTCTTTGTGATATGCTTCATGTAAAGCCCAAGCATAAACGGTGCAAGGAATGCGCCTGCCAGAGCACCCCAGGATACACCCATGAGCTGAGCGATGAAGGTGACATTTGAGGTCGCCTGAATTATCGCAATAACAGCGGAGATTATGATAAATACAGCGATGAACACACGCATGGTGAACATCTGTCCTTTTTCCTTCATGCCTTCCTTGCCGCCTCTCTTTGAAGCGGGAACGATCATATCAAGGGTAAGAGTGGAGGATGATGTCAGTACAAGGGATGACAGTGTGGACATTGACGCGCTGACTACAAGCACCAGCACGATTCCGATTATAACATCGGGAAGACCTTTGAGCATTCCGGGAACGATGGAGTCATAGATCACGGCGCCCGTCTCGGGATCACGCTCAGCGATGTCGCCGAAAAGTCTGCCGAATCCGCCGAGGAAATAGCATCCGCCCGCAACGATGAGAGCGAAGACTGTGGAGATGATAGTACCCTTTACCACAGCGGAGTCACTCTTGATAGAGTAGAACTTCTGAATCATCTGAGGGAGTCCCCATGTACCGAGAGAGGTCAGAAGCACAACAAACATAAGAGAAAGAGGCTCAGGCCCGAAGAACGATGTGAATGCACCGGATATTTCTGCACCTGACTCGGTGGGAATCTTTGAAAGAGTTTCGAAAGCCTCGGTGAATCCGCCCTTTTGATTAAGCACTGCGATAATTACCACAACGATACCGAAGAGCATGATGATTCCCTGAATGAAATCATTTATTGCGGTCGCCATGTATCCGCCGATAATAACGTATACTGCGGTAAGCAGCGCCATTCCGATAACGCAGTAGATGTAGGGGATACCGAAGGAGGACTCAAACAGTCTTGAAAGTCCGTTGTAAAGAGATGCGGTGTAAGGGATGAGGAAGACGAACACGATCATCGATGCCGCGATCTTCAGGGAAGATGATCCGTATCTCTTCTCGAAGAATTCGGGCATGGTCTTTGTGCCGAGATATGTAGTCATGACTCTCGTTCTGCGTCCGAGGATCAGCCACGCCAGAAGTGATCCGATAAGTGCGTTACCGATACCGATCCAGGTGGATGCAACGCCGAATTTCCAGCCGAACTGCCCTGCATAACCTACGAAGATAACTGCAGAGAAATACGAGGTACCGTACGCAAATGCGGTGAGCCAGGGACCGACGCTCCTTCCTCCGAGAACAAAGCCGTCAACACTGACAGCACCTTTACGGCAATATATACCGACGCCGATCATTACGGCGAAGAATACTGCAAGAAAAATAATTTTGATTGCCATCTTGCACCTCCGGTGATAAAGTATTATAATCTATGTGAGGATACCCTCATGCGCCCTTCTGAATCCGGGGCCGGGGTGTCACGGATTTTTCAAAAAGGTGATTGACATGATAATTGATTTTCACGCGCACATTTTCCCCGATAAGATAGCGGGGGGCACTCTCGGTAAGCTTTCATCCGTTTCGGGGATTACTCCATTTACCGACGGTACTGCCGACGGGCTTCGTCGTTCCATGAAGGAGGCGGGAATATCCTATTCCGTAAATCTGCCTGCAATAACGAAAGCATCTCAGTTTGAGAGCACAAACAAATTTGCAGCCGAGGTCAACGGCACGGATGGGATAATCTCTTTCGGCGGGATGCATCCCGACTGCGAGGACCCCGAGGAAAAGCTTGACTATATAAAATCTCTCGGTCTTCCCGGAATAAAGCTCCATCCCGACTATCAGGACTGCTTTGTCGATGATCCGAGAAACGTACGTATTATAAAATATGCTGTGGAGATCGGACTTCTCGTCACTCTTCACGCCGGACTTGATGCCGCATTCCCCGATCTTACCCACTGCACTCCCGAAAGAAGCGCAAATATGCTTCGGATGGTGTACGGCGATAAGGAGCCGGAGACACCGCAGATAATCTTTGCTCATCTGGGCGGCCGCCGCTACTACGACGATGTGGAGAAGTATCTCTGTACGAAGAATGTGTTCTTCGATCTCGGATATATCCTTGAGGAATCGGATCCCGATGCGGTACGCCGCATCATCCGCACGCACGGTGCACAGAGGATCCTTTTCGGTACGGACTCACCCTGGTGCGGTCAGACCGAGGACATAAAACGCACCGAAGCCCTCGGACTTACCGACCGTGAGTACGATCTGATCTTCGGAGAAAATGCCGCAGAGGCACTTAATCTCGGGTGAACATTACTCCATTATTATATTATACATCATAGATTCTCTCAAATCAAGAGTTTTTTGTCCCGAAAAGGGGATATTTGCAAGAAAATTCAACATTTTAATATAATTTTGTATAATTATGGGGCAACGGGAAAAATCGTTGACATGTTGATAAGGACATGGTATAATAAAATTGGATTATGCCAAATAAATAAGGGAGGTTTCTGAGATGAAATTTTCAAAAACAAGATTTCTGGCACTTCTTATGGCGATCATAATGTGTATGGGAATGATCGTTTCATGTGACAAAGAAAAGACATCCGTGATCGATACAGTAAAGAAAGATCCGGGTAAGGCAGTATCGGATGGTTCTGCGAAATACTTTGAGGCTCTGAGCCAAAAGTACGGCGATGTGTTTGCTGCATTAGATAAGGCGGCAAGCGGTGTGGGTACATATAAGCTCGATATAAAGGGCGATGACGGTGATGCTGAGTCCGTTCTTGCAGCCGGTGTCGGTGTTGAGGCTGTTGTGGATGCGGCAAACTGTAAATACTCAGGTGAGCTTTCCATCGGCGTCGGAATGGGTATCACCGCAGGCATATCTCTCTGGGGTGACAATAACAATATTGCCCTGCATGCACCGCTCCTCCTCGGTGAGGAAAAGTATGGTGTAGCGTTTGATACCTTTATGGATAAGTTTCCCGAGTCCGAACTGTTCAATGTTATCGGCGGAGGCATGTCCTTTGAGGATTTCAAGGCGGCTCTGGGCGAGGAGACGGATGTTCCTCTCGACGAGATCTTTGACGCATTCTCCATGGAGAATCTTAAGAGAAGCATGGAGAAGTATGTAAAGGATACTGAGGCTGTGTTGAAGGGGATCACTCCCGAGATTACCGAGGGTAAGTTTGACGAGCTCGATGTTGTAAGTGTAAAGTATACTCTCACAAAAGAGGATATGAAAAAGCTTGCAGAAGTAGAGAAGAACACCATTAAAGAGATGTTCTCAAAGCTTATTTCTCTCGGAATCGTTGCTCCGGAGAATATTGAGAGTGTATTTGAGAATGCAGACGACGAGAATGTCGTATTCACATGGCATCTGGGCAAGATAAACGGAATCCTTTCGGGAATGGAGATCATTTCCGATGACGGTACCATGAAGGTGAACTTCGGTGCTGATGTGGCTAAGAAGTTTGAGATGAATATGGATCTGTCTGTGGATGCAGACGGTGAGAAGACCGACATTAAGCTTGGTGTATCTGAGGTGACCGATGAGGGTAAGGGCGGCTTTGTAGTGAAGTTTGATTATAACGATACAGCTCCTGCCACCGAAGGTTCTGCTGAGGGTGAGAAGACAAGTGAGTCCGCTGCCGTTTCCATGATCAGAAATGATGCGGACGGTAAGTATGAGATGAAGATAGAGAGTGACGGCGAGACTACTGCCGTTGTAGCAGGACAGCTCACCTATAATGCAGATGAATTCAGGCTTACAGTTGATTCCGCTACTATTGACGGTGAGACTTCCGGTGTTGGATTTGCACTCTCTGTTCTTGCAGGTGGCGAGGTCGAGGCACTTCCCGGATACAAGAACATCCTTGATATGGGTGTCGATGAGCTGAATACCATCATGTATCTCCTTGAGATGCTCAGCGGATGGGGTGCGGAAGACGAGTACGAAGACGAGTATTATGAGGATGAATACTATGATGAAGAGTACATGGAGGTAATGTCCATGTACGAGGAATTCATGGCTGACGATGAGCTCAGCGATGACGAGATCGATGCACTGTACGCAGTGTACTATGAGGATATGACCGAGGATGAGATCGCTGAGTTTGAAAAGGATCTTGTTGATCTCGGAATGACAAAAGAGGAATTTATCTCTATCATGTTTGTTGAGGGATAATAAGATAAGGACACGGCACTCTTCGGGGTGCCGTGTTTTTGTGAGTGCGAAGAGAGGCGGCAGCATTTGGCGGAGCAAAATGCCACAATACATCTTCCTTTAATTTACAAATTGGCTCTTTACAAATATGGTGAATTGTAGTATAATACGATATTGTAATAAATAATGGGGGCATGTGTCCTCAGATACCGGAAGATTTTCCGGAGAAAGTGCGTCTTTATGAAAATGAATCTCCCGAACAAACTGACCATCATTCGTATATGCATGGTTCCTGTGTTCATGATATTCCTTGTTGCTCCCATTCCCATGGGTACGAATCTGCGTCTTATTATTTCCGCAGCTATATTTATCGTGGCGTCTCTTACCGATATGCTTGACGGAAAGATCGCACGTGCACGCGGACTTATTACCGATTTCGGTAAGTTTATGGATCCTCTTGCGGATAAGTTCCTTGTGTTCGGTGCGCTTCTCGGCATTGTTGTGAATGATACTTTTGCTGATGTGCGTTCCGTATTCATCTGGGCGGCGACCATTGTTATGTTCCGTGAGCTTGCCGTGACTTCACTGAGACTTGTTATTGCCGGCAAGGACGGACTTGTTATTGCTGCAAGCTGGCTCGGCAAGGTGAAGACCACCACTCAGATCGTCTGCATCTGCTCAATGCTTCTTGAGCCTGTGCTTTTCGGCAAGATCAGCTTCTTTGCTACCTACAAGCCTCTTACATGGGCAACCATGGCGGCTATGGTAATAATGACTCTCTGGTCCGGAATAGACTATATAAAGACCTATTGGCAGTTTATTGATCCCGAAAAATAATTAACCCCCTGGAGGAGGATATAAAAATGAAAAGTGTAACCGATACCATCAAGCTGGCGAACGGTGTTGAGATGCCCTGCGTTGGCTACGGCACATGGGAGACTCCCGATGATGTTGCCGCTGATCTTGTAAAATGCGCTCTTCAGACCGGCTACCGCCACATTGATACTGCTAATGCTTACGGCAATGAGGTAGGCGTTGGTGCAGGAATCAAGGCATCCGGTGTTAAGAGAGAGGAGATCTTCCTCACCACAAAGCACTGGGTTTCCGAGAGAGGATACGAGAAGACTATTGCTACTATCGATCAGTCTCTGAAGAATCTCGGTACAGATTATCTTGATCTTTATCTTATTCACTGGCCTTGCGTTGAGAAGGTAACTCCCGATTGGGCTGAGATCAACGCTGACACATGGAGAGGCTTTGAGAAGGCATACGATGAGGGCAAGATCCGTGCTCTCGGCGTATCCAACTTCCAGGAGAAGCATCTTGAGGCTCTGAAGAAGTACGCAAAGGTTCCCGCTGTAGTAAACCAGATCGAGTTCCACCCCGGCTACACACAGCCTGAGACTGTGAAGTACTGCCAGGATAACGGAATCCTCGTACAGGCATGGAGTCCTCTCGGACACGGTACCGTTCTCGGAAGCGATGCTATGAAGGCACTTGCTGAGAAGTACGGTGTAACTACTGCGAAGATCTGTATCCGCTATGCGCTCCAGCACGGTGTTGTGCCGCTGCCCAAGTCCACCAATCCTGCAAGAATCGCAGACAATATGGACGTATTCGGCTTTGAGATCTCTGCTGAGGATATGGCAGCTATTGATGCACTTCCCGAGATGGGATTCACAGGCTGGCTGCCTGAGGATGCTCCTGCTGAATCCTACTACGGCTAAGTCGGGACGCCCCGACAGGCAAATATCGGCATAGCTTCAGTTGAAGGATGTAGGGGACGACTACATCGTCTTGCTTTGCAAGCCGTCCATCGTCCCGATTCGTTGAGACGGGATAATACCATATATACAATAAACGGTAACACCACAGAGTGTTACCGTTTTTCGTTTATAAGCACCGTATCACGTCCATCGCATCTTTTCCATCTGTGTATGAGCTCCTTTTCCGAGATCTTTTTGCCGCTGCGTCTCAGGGTGAGTGTGACGGTGACGGTAAGCATATCCTCGGATTCTTCCACGGAAAAGCGGCACCTGCAGACACTGTGCCTGTCCTCTGCTATGATGGATTCAAAGTATTCCTTCGCACACACCGCAAGATGTGCGTAAAAATCGTTTATTATACTGCACCCGTCTCCCTCAAATTCCGGATACTCCACGGTGTAGCCGCGACCCACCTCGTTTTTTCTGAGATACAAAAGATCACCCCCGTACAGTATATTCCGGGAGTGATCTTTATTATTACAAAAGAAGCTGCTTTACAGGTCTTATGGCAAGACCGTCAGTGTATTTTTCAACTCTGCCGATGGCGAAGAATTCGCCGTTGTGGCAAAGCCTTATGTGAGTTCCCTCGGGGAAGGTCATACCTATCTTCTTCAGATAGATCTCGGTGCCGCTGTGAGCGAGCTTTGAGTAGAAATCTCCCAGATCAACACGGGGAAAATCGGGGAACAGCCCGTCTGCGGGGAGCACAAGTTCCCGCTTGTCCTCGTCGCTCATGGCATCAAGCTCCTCAATTGTATGAGCCACCGACAGATCAAAAGTACCTGCTCTTGTGCGTCGGAGGCTTGCCATAGCGCCACCGCAACCCAGTTTTTTACCGATGTCGGCGCAAAGGGTGCGGATGTATGTACCCTTGGAGCATTCTACTTCAAGGCGGTACAGATCACGATCGATCTTCTCGCACTTTATGTCGCGGATCACTACTCTGCGTGCTTTTCTTTCCACCTCACCACCCTCTCGGGCAATGTCCACCATCTTTCGGCCGTCGACCTTGAGTGCGCTGTACATGGGAGGCACCTGATCGTAGTCTCCGAGAAATGACATTACGGCAGCGTATACCTCATCCTCGGATGGAATATCATCTGATGTACGGAGTGTTTCACCGGTGGTATCTTCGGTGTCGGTCTCAATTCCAAGCTTCATTGTGGCAACATACCCCTTATCCTCGGAGAGGAGGAAATCCGCCGCCTTTACCGCACGGCCGAGCAGCACGGGGAGAACTCCCGTTGCCATGGGATCAAGAGTTCCCGTGTGCCCCACCTTTTTGGTGTTGAACACACGTCGGAGTATCTGTATTATCCTGTAGGACGTAACGCCCTCGTGCTTATCAATGACTATGACGCC
>JAZUBE010000197.1:0-5591 GCA_045638325.1 Eubacteriales bacterium | reverse complement strand
CATGGCTACGATCCGACTTGTTCCATCTCCCGAAGGTGCATATCTTTCAAGATTCTTTAATGCAAAATTTTCCTCAATAGCATTCTCTTCAACAAAAGTACAACGTTCGTTATGATAATCAAATTTGTTGCCGAGGACCTCCTTCAGCTTTTCTTCATGCTTTCTGAAAAGTGATGCATATTCCTCATTACTCTTTGCGTCAAGCACCTCCATGTGATCTCCATTTGATCCTCCCGGAGTTATATAAAGATCAGCAGTAAGAGCACTTACGATATCACCGAGCCTTGAGTTTCCCTTTATTCCGACAATACCGATCTTTTTATCGGGGGAAAGACGGCTGTTCATCGTATACACCGAACTTGCAAAGCTGTATATCTGATCGCACAGTACTTTTGATTCCCTTTGGGAATCACACGAGTTCTCAAATGCGATATAATCTCCCGATACCGATGCTTCGGATATAGCTCTCACTCTCATATTCTGAGTATAGAGAGCAATGTGTGACACATTTGTAAATCTTCCGAGGAACCGCAGATAATCTGCCGCCAAAGTGTACGAATCCTTTACTCCGGGATCAATCGTAAGGATCACAAGTCCGGCATTTTCCACATCGTTATGAAGTGAAAAATATTCCCCTATACCTGCATCCCCCGTAATTATCTCCTCAGATTTGATGTACAGGATGTACGGATATATTGCCGCAAGTCCCTGTGGCGTCATAAAGGCAAGTGCAGCAAACTGTACAACCACCGATATTATGACAAATACGATCACACCACGCACAAATTTTTTTGAAAATCTTTTCTTTTTATCAGGCACTTTAATTCTCCCGGATCATCTTAATCAATAGGGTACGGTATCTGAAAACCGTAAACCTCTCCAAATATATATTTTACTTCAAAAAAACGCTTTTGTCAACGGTAGGTACCGACTGTTGTAAACTAAATAATACTGCAAGTTAAAAACAGCACGAAGTTTAAGAATATTTTGAAAATATTTATGATTTACAGGATGAAATTATTCCGATAGTATAGATTTTAATTAAGTATTGTGTTATAATACAATGTAATATATTATTTTATAATGCCGTAATATATGCGGTTATCAGAAATCGAAAGGATATATCCCGAAAACATGCCCACTTACATAGAAAAAGTTGAAAAAGCCTCAATGCCCATGATTCCTCTCAGAGGACTTGTGGCATTCCCCTCTATCCCCATAAATCTCGATCTTGAACGTGATTTTTCCATTGCCGCAGCCGAGGCTGCAGAAAAAGGCGACAGGCTCTTGTTCCTGATCTGTCAGAAAGATATTTCAATTGAAGTACCCGAAGCGGGAGATTTCTTCCTAACAGGTACAGTTGTAAAGATTCGTCAGACTCTGAGAACTCCCGACGGTATCCTCCGTGTAATTGCAGAAGGTCTCTGCCGTGCAACGGTCTTCTCGATAAACCATGACGGCCCCTATTATTCAGCAGACATTATGACAAAAACCGTTCAGCTCTCAGAAGACAGCGGTAATCTTAAAGTCGAAGCTCTTTCACGAGAAGTCCTCGAATCTCTCGCAAACATGATAAACCATGTGCCTTCCCTGTCCGGAGACATCATCACTGCCGTTGCCGCACTGAAAAACCCCGGACTTATGGCAGACTTTATCGCAGCAAATATTTTTGTACGCCTTGAGGACAAGCAGCAGATACTCGACGACTTTGATCCAATAAACCGTCTCGAAAGATGTGCTGTTCTCATCGAAAGTGAAACAAGACTTCTCCGTCTCGAAGGAAAGATCCACAAGAAAGTTCGTGAGCAGATCGACGAAAACCAGCGCGATTACTACCTCCGTGAGCAGATGAAGGTAATACAGCAGGAGCTTGGCGGATCCGACGGTGACGATGTTGCCGAATATTACATGAAGCTGGATAATACCCCTCTTCCCGAGGAAGTTCGTGAAAAGGTGCAAAAGGAGATATCTCATCTTTCCCGTTCCCCCTTTGCCTCCCCCGAAGCATCCTCAATCCGCTCCTACCTTGATGCAGTTCTTGATTTCCCCTGGATGAAGTCATCTCAGGACAAGCTTGATGTAAAGAAAGCGGAAAAAATACTGAACGCAGATCACTACGGTCTTGAGAAGGTCAAGGAAAGGATCCTTGAATTTCTTGCAGTAAAGAAACTCTGCCCTGATCATGGAAGCCAGATCCTCTGTTTCGTAGGACCTCCCGGTGTGGGTAAGACGTCTCTCGGTGCATCCATTGCACGTGCAATGAACAGAGAGTATGCACGTGTTTCTCTCGGCGGTGTACGTGATGAGGCTGAGATCCGCGGTCACAGACGTACGTATGTGGCATCTATGCCGGGACGTATCGTTGCAGCACTTACTAAAGCAGGGGTGAACAATCCCGTTATGCTCCTCGATGAGATCGACAAGCTCTGTGCCGACAATCACGGAGATCCCGCATCCGCAATGCTTGAGGTGCTCGATCCCGAGCAGAACCGCACTTTCCGCGATCACTTTATTGAGCTTCCGGTAGATCTGTCAAACTGTTTCTTTATTGCTACAGCAAATACCCTTGATACAGTTCCCCGTCCTCTCATCGACCGTATGGAGATAATTGAGCTTCATACATACACAAGAAACGAGAAGCTCCACATTGCAAAGGATCATCTTATTGCGAAGCAGGTACGCCGCCACGGACTCACACTCCGTCAAGTGAGATTCTCCGATGATGGTATCTTTGAGATAATCGACGGTTACACAAGAGAATCCGGTGTACGTAATCTTGAAAGATGCATCGCAAACATATGCCGTAAGACTGCAAAGATCATTACCGACGGTACATCAAAGCGTGTATCTGTTACCAAGGATAATGTGAAGGATTTCCTCGGAACGAGAAAATTCCTCGACGAGAAAAAGAACGAGTCTGACCTTGTAGGCGTTGTAAACGGACTTGCCTATACCGAGGTCGGCGGAGACATTCTTAAGATCGAAACCGCTGTTATGGAAGGTACCGGTAAGCTTGAGCTTACGGGAACTCTCGGTGACGTAATGAAGGAATCCGCAAAGATCGCTGTAAGCTACATCAGGGCTAATGCGGATATACTCGGTGTACCGAAGGATTTTTATAAAACTCTCGACATACATATCCACGTACCCGAGGGAGCTGTACCTAAAGACGGTCCCTCCGCAGGTGTAACGATGCTCACCTCCCTTGTAAGCACACTCACCGGCAGAGCTGTTCGTTCCGATATCGCAATGACGGGTGAGTTGACTCTGACGGGTCGTGTTCTCCCTATCGGCGGACTTCGTGAAAAAACCACCGCTGCGTATAGTGCAGGCGTTACACGGGTAATAATTCCATATGATAACACGGGTGATATCGACGAGATCGATCCCGATGTAAGGGCAGGTCTCACCTTCTCTCCCTGCAGGACTGCAGCCGAGGTGCTTGAAATCGCACTCCTGCCGAAGAATGATTTTTCAGTTACCGCGTCCGACAGCGGTAATGCTGACAGCGCAAAGTCAGCACCCATTATCCCCGAAACTCACACCACAACTAACGCATACTGCGAAAAAAGATAAAGCAGGTACAGACTATGAAGCTGAATCTTCACAACGCAAATCTTAAAATAACCGCAGGAGCCGCATCTCAGTTCCCTGTTGATGCACTCCCTCAGATAGCCTTTGCCGGCAGATCGAATGTAGGAAAGTCCTCTCTCGTAAACTCTCTTCTTCAGAGAAAATCTCTTGCAAGAGTCAGTGCTACTCCGGGTAAGACTATTACCATAAACTTCTACGACATCGATAAGAAGCTCTATCTCGTGGATCTCCCCGGCTATGGTTACGCAAAGCGTACCGCATCCGAGCAGAGAAAATGGTCCATGCTCACTGACGGTTATTTTACCAAAAATCAGAACATAGACAAGCTGTGCCTTGTAGTACAGCTCGTTGATTCAAGGATCGGTCCCACAAAGGACGATATAGATATGCTCTATTTCCTTCGTGATACCGAAACTCCTCACATAATCGTGGCGACAAAATGCGATAAGCTGAACCGCACCGAACGCAACAAGTTCGATGAGATCATCAAAAACTGCGAAGCCGCAGAAGGCGCCTCCGCTGTTATCATGTACTCATCAAAGTCGGGCGAAGGACGTGATGAGCTCTGGAGTGCAATAATCGGCGCTGCTGAAAGTATCTGATCCACAAGGAAAGGCATAGATCATGTTAACAAATTTAAACTCAAGAGAAGGGTTAATAAGTCTTCTTCTGACTCTCCCTGTCATCCTTATTGCACTTACCGTTCATGAGATGAGCCACGGCTATATCGCCTATAAACTTGGCGATCCTACAGCCCGTAATATGGGCCGCCTCACGCTAAACCCACTGAAGCATCTTGATCCTATCGGTGCTCTCTGCATGCTGCTTGCAGGATTCGGGTGGGCAAAGCCTGTGCCTATCAACACAAGATATTTCAAAAAGCCCAAACGTGATATGGCACTCTCCGCACTTGCGGGACCTGTATCAAATCTAATTCTTGCACTTATAGGTGTGCTTATCAAAGCGATAATTATAAAAGTATTCATCTCCGTCTATCCTGTATCTGAGTTTGCATTCAATGTTTTCAGAGTAGCAGTTGCTTTTTTTGAGATCTTCTCACTCCTCAATATCGGACTGGCAGTATTCAATCTTATACCATGTCCTCCTCTTGACGGATCCCGTATATTCTACTCTTTCCTTTCCCCGAAATACTACTTCGGTGTCATGAAATACGAAAGATACATTTCAATCGGTATCCTCGTTCTTCTTTATACCGGAGCTCTTTCTACTCCTCTCGGATATGTAAGAAACTACATCATGATGGGCATGGAATGGCTCGTTGATCTTATTCCATTCCTTTGAGGTGACGTATGACTGAGATAAATTACAAGCTTGACACCTTTGAGGGACCTCTTGATCTTCTTCTCTCACTTATCTCAAAGCATAAGATCGATATAAACGATATCCCAATTTCCCTTCTGTGCGATCAGTATATGGCATACATCGCCGAGGCACAGAGCATGGATATGGAACTTTCTTCGGATTTTATCGTTATGGCCAGTGAGCTTATGCTCATAAAAGCCGCATGCTTCTCCCTCGTGATGAAGAAGCAGAGGAAGAGGATCCCCGTGCGGCTCTTGCGGCGGCACTTCTTGAGTACAAACGTGCCAAGGCGGCTGCCGAGGATCTTAAAGAGAGATTCGGCGAATACGGACTTCGCATGGTCAAGGATACCGACGAGATCACTGTTGATAAATCTTTCGTTGCTCCGCATAGCCTCGACCTTCTTACAAAGGCATATAACCGTGTGCTGACAACAGTACGTATATCGGACACAGAGGCAAAGAAAAAATTTGAGCCTCTGATCGAGACTCGTCCCGTATCGATCAAGTCCGTAGTCCGCAGGCTGTCAAACAGGCTGAAGCTGGGCGGAAAAGTCGGTCTTTCCGAATATTTCAGAGAAGCCGATGACAAACATGAGCTTATCGCAATGTTTATGGCAATGCTTGAGCTTCTCAAATCGGGACTGGTTGTACTCGAATGTGAAACTTACCGAA
>JAZUBE010000196.1:0-2663 GCA_045638325.1 Eubacteriales bacterium | reverse complement strand
ATGGCTACGATCCGACTTGGCGCGCATTTCGACCATATTTCAGGAAGGGCAGCGCTGGTGGGGTTCCGGTCACTCATACTAAAAATAGCTTGAAAACATTACGTTTTCAAGCTATTTTTATTTTATTGTAGCACAGTTTTTATTTGGGTGTTACACAGTTCCTGTTGCAAGTAAAAATGTTGTCAGTCGTTTCATCTGAAACTCCTGATTGATATTTTCAAATAATACAGTTACTTTGGCCACCAGCCGAATTTGTGGACTCCGTCATCCTTGTACATCGAACCGGGATTCTTTTCGATATCGAAGTGATCCTCTGTAAGAAGAACACCGTCCAGTCTGAAATCTGTGGAAAGAGCGATATCTTTGAAATTACTGTAAAGTGTTTCGTACCATGCGCGCTCCTCTTCAGTACCGTTTAGGTACATATCGGTGTGAGTTGCAATGAGTATCGTAAAGTACGCAGGACGAATGAACAGTTTGATCGCTTCTTCGTCTGTTGCTGACTCTGCATTTTTCAGTGCCATATCGAGAAGCCCGAGGACGTATTCTCTTTGATCGGACACTTTGTTAAAATATACTCTCTCGTTTGGTAGGGAGAACTGAAGCTCGGTAAAGCAGCCTTCCTTTTCAATACTTTCCGCCCAGTCCAAATATTCCATAAGATAAGGTGCGCTATCGTGACCGTAAAGGATGCACAGATACTCATATATCAGCTCTCTGTATTCATCGTCTGTCATGTCAGCATTCCACTGAAGCTCATCGATAAGATACCCGATAAGAGCATCCTGGGATGTCCAATAATCAATGCTCCACATGCATGGGTACATTCCGTGGCTACCCATCTCTGCCATGTAAGCTATGTCTGCGCGCAGGGTATCAATTATATTTGTTGAGATATTGTTGTAATACCAGCTTCCGGGATAGTACCATACAGTGACCATTTCTGAAATCTCGCACCATTTTTCAAACCACTCTGCATAAATAGCGTTGTTAGTAAAGCAGCTCTTATCACATTCCTTACCGTCTATGGAATGGTTCGTACAACGTGTGAAATCTTGCTCGGTGAAAAAGCAGAAGGAGCAGTTAAGGTTCGGTTCGGGTACAGTGGTTTTTGGAGGTTTGGATGTACCCCAGTATGCAACGATCGTCAGATAAAGTCCAGGGTACTTTTCACCGATGTATCGTGCCATCTCATTTGAAAAATGGAGCATTGGTCCCGTTTCGGAGCCATCGAGAGCTATATATTCGAGGCAGTCCGCACACATGCAGAATTCCATGGAGTCCACCTGTGCAATGTCGATGTGCACAAGCTCCTCACCGATCCTGTCACCTGCCGCAAGTCGGGATTCTACGTATTCGGTGTAATACTCCTTGCACCGTTCCAGGAATTCCTCATTGGTGAAACAAGGCTGACGCTTTCCTGCTATTACGGTGGGATCAAACAGGTCATCACAAAAGCCATTGGCAAACGGACCAGTCAGAAGTCCGTGATTTCCACCGCGTGCAAAACCATAGCCGTTGTATGCCTTATCTCCGCGTATTCTATCATTTTCACGAAGGATTATGGGAAGATCGGTGTAATAAAGTTTATGGTTTCCTGCGTAAAGGCGTCCCTGACGGTAATCAAAGGAAGGTGTCTGCTCATCCTCAAGACCTGCCGGGATGTCGATATGGTCAGCCTCGTAGAGGTAATAGTCATTTTCGTTTACGTTGTGGTCGAGCACCTCACCATTTGCGGCAAAACGCCAGCCGATGTATGACTCAAGAAGCTCATACACACCATAGAGACATCCACGGTCACGACCGCCCGATATGTAGAGATCTCCGTTTTCTCTGACGGAGATATTGAATCCCTCACGTCCAAGCACCTCGGAGCGGGGATCATCCACACTTACTCTCTCAAGCACAATCATGTGATCTGTGGGGGAATACACGATGTCAGGTTTTACACCGCAGGCAAGTTCAATATACTTCTGAAGCTCGGTTGCGGCAATGGTATGACATTCGTCCGCACCATCAAAGAGGAGGATCGAATACTCGGAAATATCTCTGCCTGCAATGGTCAGTCGCTTCACACGATATCCTTCGCCGTAGGTCTTGTTGTAAACGTCACAGTTTCCGTACTTTACGAAATCTCGGACCGCACGGTCAAGTCCTGAGTCAGTCTTGCCGAAGATAAGCACCTCACCATCTGCGGCACGGGTGATGAATCCGTCATCGGAAAATTCCGACATGTCGATGCCGTAGCCGGCAGCCTTCGTATCGTCGCCAAGTACGAGAGTGTCGGGCATCTCGGAGAGATTCTCACAGAGAAAATCCTTGAATGCGGTTACCTCTTCATCCGATGACGTAGCAGACTTATCCGACGGTTCGGAACACGATGCAAATAAAGTTGAAAGAATTACAAGTCCCAGAACAGAAGAAAAGAGCTTTTTCATATAAATGCATCCTTTCGCAAGTGTTATATGAAGTATAGCACATGGCGATAACAAACGCAATAGAAATGTGATGTGAAGAATATGGAACACATATGGTGGTTTCCATTTTTTATTTTGAAAACAAATAGACAAAACAAACACGCCTCACTTTCGTGAGACGCTGAATCCGTGACGCCGCTGTTGCGGCCCCTCGGGCATGGTGACCCGTACGAGAATCGAACTCGT
>JAZUBE010000195.1:0-4977 GCA_045638325.1 Eubacteriales bacterium | reverse complement strand
CATCTCTTCTTCCCGATGGAAGAGGCTCATGGCCTATGCCGATGATAATTCTCAGAGGCTATACGAAAAGCGGTGTTACCTTTCATAAGATAGATGATTCATTTGATACGGGCGATATTCTACTGCAAAAAGGATTTCCTGTTGATAAGGACGAGGACCTTTTATCTTTTACCCAAAAATTCCAATTACTTCTTCCCGGAATGGTACATGAACTTATAGATGATCTTCAGGGGGTATTAGATGCGGCTATACCGCAGGGTAATGGTGATTATTGGCGATGTCCCACAGATGAGGATGCAACTGTAACTGACGGTATGAGCGGGGAAGAATGTGACCGTATACTTCGCGCGTTTTATGGTTTTGAGTGTTTTTATGAAGGTAACGGAAAAAGATACAAAATTGTTCGCGGACGTTATTCAAAAGAAAGTAGCGAGCTTTGTATTCCCGCATGTGGCGGATATATCTGTGCGGATGAAATCTGTGAGGTTGATAAATGAAAAGAATTCTTACGGCTGTTCAAATGAAAAAGTGTGATGATTATACCATTGATACAGTTGGTATTCCTTCAAGGGAGCTTATGCAGAGAGCTGCAAATGCAGCTTTTGCGGAAATAATGAACGAGGGGTTTGATCTCACTAAGGTGCTCTGTATCTGTGGTACGGGAAACAATGGTGGTGACGGACTTGCCGTAGCTATGCTTCTCCATGATAGTGGGGTAAATGTTGAGTTCTTCGTCTGCGGAGATGTGTCACGAATGACTGCCGAGTGTGCCTATAGATATGATGTGCTGAAAAATGCAGGCGTGAGTGAGCAGACTGAGCTTGATCTTTCAGATGTTACACTTGTGGTGGACGGACTTCTTGGTATAGGAATAACCGGTGATGTGCGTGGTTCGGCAGCGGACGTGATAGATGCTGTTACGGATTCAGGTGTACCTGTTGCGGCTCTTGATATTCCGTCGGGGATAAACGCAGATACCGGTGCGGTGATGGGCAGAGCACTTGTTGCACGACTTACTGTGGCTTTTGCGAGACTTAAACCGGGACACGTGCTTTATCCCGGACGTGCAAATTGCGGCAGAACGGTTGTTGCCGATATCGGAATCGGTGAAGATGGAATAAAAGATGATGTTGCAGTAATAATGCTCACTGAGGATTCGGATATAAAAAATATGATCCCTGAGCGAAATCCTCACAGCCATAAGGGAACATATGGAAGAGTTCTTGTTGTTGCAGGTTCTGAAGGGATGTGCGGTGCGGCATATTTTTCTGCTCTTTCCGCTTACAGATCCGGTGCAGGGCTTGTCGAAGTGTTTACACCAAAGCTGAATGTGCCTATTATTCAGACAAAAATTCCCGAAGCAATAGTTACCGGATGGGAAGAAGGTGGAGAATCACACCTTTGTGAAAGACTTATGTTGGCCGATTCTTGTGTGATAGGCCCCGGACTTGGAAAAAGCAATGATACCCTATCTCTTGTAAAAGCGGCTCTTAACTCTGATATACCACTTGTGATTGATGCAGATGCACTTAATATAATTGCGGAAAACGATGATTTGAAACATATCCTCAAAAAACGAACATCACCTTCGGTGATAACTCCTCATGCGGGGGAAATGAGCAGACTTCGTGGTGTTAGTATCGGTGATGTTCTTTCCAATTCTGTTAAGACAGCTACCTCATTTTCAGAGGAGTACGGCGTAGTCTGTGTTATGAAAAATTCTGCAACTGTTGTGGCAGAAGGAGATAACGCATATATAAACTCTACAGGATGCTCGGCTCTTGCAAAGGGTGGATCCGGAGATGTACTTACGGGTATCATCGGAGCATTTCTTGCAGCAGGGAAGAATGCACTTTCATCTGCAGTTGCAGGAGTTTATATTCATGGACTGGCGGGAGAGATCGCCGCTGATGAATCGTCTGAATATTCTGTGCTCGCAACGGAAACGGCAGATTCCATAGGAAAAGCAATAATGAGAATAATATAAATTAAAACAGCACTTCAATTGAAGTGCTGTTTTTTGATCAGGATTTTCTTATACTGAGTATGGCGAATATTATTATAGTAGCAAAAACTACTGCACCGAGAGAGGCGTATATTAGTGTGGTCCTGTCGGGCATATTATCTGTTCCGGATATGGGTGAATCGGTTACAACTTCAGTTTCGGTAATGTATACTGTTTCAGCAGCATCTTTTACCGAAACTGCACCGGTGGCGGAAACAGTAGCAATATCAAGTTCAACATTATCTCCGTCGGTGAGCACGATCGCAATGCGGTCGATTTTGTTTCTGATATCAGTCGTTGAGAGATCGCATACGGGAGTGAAAATACCCGAACCGCTGTATTCAGCTGAGAATACTGCACGATCATTTCCCGATATGAATACAAACTCAAGTGAAAATTTGCCGGCGGAGCTGCACTGTATGAGAAAACTCACCAATGGTGCGTCCGATAGCATCATAGGAGATACAGGTGTTGTAATAAGAACGGGTGAAGTACGTCCGAGAGTGGTTTTTACGCAACGACATGAGGAGATTCCCGTAAATTCTTCAAGAGAATAATTTGTGACGGTGAATATTCCACCTGACTCGGGAGATATGGTAAAACTACCTGTATCATATGATTTTGTGAAATCAAACAGAGATATGAAATTATTATCGTCAAATGATATACTACCGTTTGCCTTAAAATATTCCCATGAGTTTTTAACGGAAGATATTTTGATGTTGTCGGTAACTTTATAAATATAAGATACAGATCTGCTGAGCCGGTCTGAATCGGCGGATGCCGTAGCCGTATTGGCGGGATTTTCGGATAACACGGTAAAACCGTAATTATATCCTCCGTCTGCGGCAGAATCTGCAACAGCATCGATCCTAGATGGAGATGATATATTTGTGAGAATGAATTCGAGATTTGATACGGCCAGGGCTTTGGTGAAACGGGACATGAACCATACAGATGACTCACCGTTGTCCTCAGTATCTATGTCTGTATAAATGACGCTGGTACCCATTGATGCTGTGTAGCATAGTCTGAGAAGCAATGCTTTGTTATAGAGCTGAGAGGTAAACATATCACTTCCGGGATCTGAGGAAATACCGTTTATTCTGATACCGAACGGTGAGAATTCTCTGTGAAGATATGATATAGCGGCTACGATTGTACGGCAGTCAGTTTCGTTTTTCGGACTTATATCACTTTTAGGTATTACGTTGAAAATAATACCCACACCTGCGGCAGAAAGGAATTTTACCTTTTTCGTGATGTCAGATACAATGTCCTTATTTATGTAGAAAGAAGATCCGTGGTGGTTGAAAGCAGTACTGTTCTCGGAGCTTTTTTCAAGGAAAAGGGAGGGAATATCAATATCAATGACATAGTTGTCATATCCTGAGATAAAGGCATTCTCAGGGGTGTTACCGTACAGAGAGTTTGTAAGGTTTGCTCCTACATGTCCTGTACCCACAGACGGATATATAGGATCACTGATAGGCTGTACATTACCGTTATCATTGATAGCGATTATATATGCACAGAAAGGAAAGCGATCTTTGTTTACCGGTAAAGAAAAGCTGAAGGAAGTGGACATGTCCGCAGTGTCAATAGGATCAGTGGCAAGAATAGTATCAAAATTTGTCTGCCACACAGAATATTCGTACAGACAAATACTTTTGTCAATATATTTAATAACAGTATCACGGGCAATGGAACCTGATATATTTAACGTCTCGCTTTCCGCGTTATAGAAATTCTTTGACACAGAACAAGGAAAAGCGGAGGTTTTTACATTTTGCATCGGAATAAAATCAACAGCAGATACGGTGACAGAACCATCTTTGATACCTGTGAACTCAATGCTGTAAAAAGCGCCGCTTATAAGACTGTCAATGGTGAAAATATAGCACGATCTTCCTTCGGTTATTACAGAAGAACCGTAGACGCTGTAATTCTCACCATCCTCTGCATAACTAAGAGTAACACCTCCGAGACGTCCGCTAAGAAAAACTCTGACAGCAACACTTTTTCCGGATATGCCGGTGATGATAGGACCGGCGGTTATAGCGGAGCCTTCATTGACAGTATGGTCTTTACCAAGTCCGGAGATGTCAAAGGCGGAGTAACGGCTGATGTTTTCCGAATGATCAGTTTTTGAAAGAGAAGCGCCTTTCAGTATAACGGATGCTTTTGCTTTGCTGTCATTTTTGGATGCATCGATAAGTTTTGCAGTGAAGCTGATTTTTGTGATATAAGATGATTTTTCGGGCAGACTTGTGAATATGTAATACTCATCTCCGGGAGAAACTGATCTGGAGAAAGATGAACGTCCCATGTTGTGATCTACGGTGATAGTTACGTTATAATCCGATTCTCCAAGTAAACGGAGATAGATGCCTGTCTCTTTGTATGCGAGACAATCATAAACAGTATCAAAAACAAGTTCACCGCCGACGGAGTCGGATTTTGATGAGATTCTCAGAAAAGTTCCTCCGGTGCCCGATGCAGCAGATGAAATATTGTCATCATTTACTGTCCATTCCGTTACATCGGCGATAAATCCTTTAGGAGGATAGAAACTTTCGGGAACTACACCTCCGGTTACATCATTTGAATGAATACTGTCGGCATAGATGTGTTCAGGTAATAATACGGAAGATACTGAAAAAACGAAGACGAGCGTTAATAATAAAGATAATATGCGATTTCTGTTGTCGGTTATCAAAGTTCTCAAACCTTTCATTGTTAGTTTTTCTTAATGAATCGTTTCAGGATAAATTCAGTCTCCTCTGAACGGAGAACAGCGGAAACTATAAAATACACTATCATTCCTGCGGGTACGCATACTGCAACGGCTGCAATGGGAGAAGTGAAATATCCTTTGAGAAAGAAAATTGCTGTGCCCATTACTGCAGCGGCGGCAATGGATCTCATGAAATCGAGAATGTCAAAGAAACTGAAAAGATGACCGTCTTTTT
>JAZUBE010000194.1:0-3827 GCA_045638325.1 Eubacteriales bacterium | reverse complement strand
TGCCGTAGGGGAGGGGCTTGCTCCTCCCGTGCCGTAATTCTAAACCACATATCGCGGGTTGTCGAAGGTGCCAACCCCTACCGTGGTATCCTTAAAATAATTTATTTAAAGCTTTTTTGAAGGGGTGCGGGGAAATCTTTTTTCTCTGAAAAAAGTTTCCCCGCATAAAGGAATAATTAAAATGTCATATATATGCAGAGCAATCACATCTGACGGTGGAGCGAGGATCATCTTCACCGATTCTACCGATGTTGTAAAGAGTGCGACGAAGATCCACGGTACATCAAAGACCATGACTGCGGTACTCGGACGTGCACTCACTGCCGCATCCCTCATGGGATCACTTCTTAAGGATAAGGACAACTCCCTCACCCTCCAGTTCAAGGGTGACGGCCCTGCGGGCACTATCGTGTGCGTGTCCGATTATTCCGGTAACGTTCGTGGATATGCAGACTATCCCGATGCAGAGCTTCCTCCCAACGCTCAGGGTAAGCTTGACGTAGGCGGAGCTGTAGGACGTGGCAGCATGTACGTTATCAAGGATATGGGAATGACTGATCCTTACGTAGGTGTATCCGAGATCGTCACAGGCGAGATCGGCGACGATGTCACCGAGTATTTCGCAACAAGTGAGCAGACTCCCTCCGTTTGTGCACTGGGAGTCCGTGTTGATACCGAGAAGAACTGCATCGCCGCAGGCGGATTTCTTATCCAGCTTCTGCCCGGTGCAGATCCCGATATCGTACCTATCCTTGAGAAGAATATCGCAGAGATGAAGTCCGTTTCCTACCTTATCAAGGAGGGTAAAACAGGCGAGGAGATCATCTCCGAGGCATTTGCGGGAATCGACTACGAGATGTTCGACGAGTTCGATACAGAGTACCGCTGCACCTGCTCACGTGAGAGATATCTCACCGCCCTTGCCGGACTCAGCGACAAGGATATGGACGATCTCCGTGACGGCAGACCCATTGAGGCTGTGTGCCATTTCTGTGGGGAGAAGTATGCCTTTGAGCTTGACGAGATCGAAGCAAAAAGAGCAGAAAAATAAAGATGAAAGAGCAATCCTGCGTCATGTTACTTCAGGGTTGCTTTTTTTTTGAAATATTTTTTCGCAAAATCATGTTTTTCCTTGTTATATAAATAGAAGCGGCCACAAAATCTTCAGAAAGGATAAGGTATATGGATCACAAAAATGAGATCGACCTTGATCTGTGCATTGGCAAGATCGCAAGGCGTGACAGATTCGCTCTTGAGGAGCTGTACAGAGCGTATGCAAGACCGGTGTACAGATTTTCCCTTATGACACTTCAGGATCCCTCCCTTGCGGAGGATGCCATGCAGGATACATTTCTCCGTATCATGGCATATTCGGGTACATATAAAATGGGTACGAATGCCCGTGCATGGATATTTGCGATAGCTAAACATGCCTGCGCGGATATCACAAAAAAGCGTATCACTACTGCGGATGATGAGTCTATAGGGCAGATCGGTGATGATACGGTGATCGAGGATGCCGTTGATAAAGCAGTTATCAGCGGTGCTATGGCAAAACTCACTACCGTGGAGAGGGAAGTGTTGTCCCTCTACATATATTCCGGACTGAAGCAGACAGAGATCGCACGGGTAATGGGTATGTCCTACATAAAGGTGCGTTCCCACTACAAATATGCGATCGAAAAACTGAGAAAGGAGCTGTCGGGAAAATGAAAGATACAGAAATAATAGGAAAACTCAGAAACCTTTACGATGTAAAAGAGCCTGACGTGCTGTCGGATCTTCGTTTTGAGGATGTGGATATGGTAAAGGCAGAACCTCCGAAACTCAGGCACAGATACATCTCAGCCGTGGCAGTGTATGTGGCTGCGTGCCTTGTGATCGCTTTGGTGATACCGTTTATTATTGCAGGGGTCGGTAACAAAAAGCCAAATCCCACGGCATCTGTGCCGAGTACGGATGAGGTGATCGATAACGGTGATACCGTCTATCCTGCACCCGAGGTGAACATCACGGAGAAGGTTCCTCGGGAGTATCATGAGGTACTTTACCGTTACCGTTCCGCAGTTGAGGCGATGGTTAACGGTGATGTCATAGTGAAGGATGGCAAAAAATATTCGCCATATGAGCCTGTACACGAATTCTCCGAGGGAATGTACGAGGCAGAGCTTGCAATGGAAAAGCTCGATGAGGAAAATTTTGGATACGCTCTGCAGGATCTGAACGGGGATAAGATATACGAGCTTATCCTTCTCGGGAAAAATGATGTGCTTCTTGAGATATACGGTATCGTGGACGGTAAGGCTGTGCTTGTAGAATCCTTCAATCCCGAATACAGGGGGGTTATTATGGCTCAAGGATTTATCTACACCCGTACCGAGGCGAGCAATTCCGGGTACTCCTGCATCGGCTACATGTATGACGGTAATGGCGGACTTACATCCTTGTTTGAGCATGGCATATATAAGAAGGATGGGGAAAGATGCTTCTATAGGGCGGAAAACGGCGGTGAGCGTGTGGATATTTCTCAGCCTGACTACCTGAGTCTTTACAAAAAATATCCCGAGATACCCGAGTTCGGATGTACCGAAAATTCTCTTGCTTACAAGCTCAAATATACATCTATAGCTCCTCCTCTGAAGGATAAGATGATGGTGGCGATCGAAAGAGCCATAGAGCAGGGCAGGATTGAGGACAGAAATTACGATAAGGACCGTTTCGGAATAATAAAGATCAACAGAAAAACGGGACTTTATGTGATAGTGGCTGACTATATGAGTTTCGTACACTGCGACGGTGAGGTATACCCCATTCCCTCAAATGTTCCCGTATATACTGCGGGATTTGCTGTTGCCTGTGACCTTGATAAAAACGGCAAGGAGGATCTCTTTATCCATGGCATGTGGGGTTCGGGTGTAGACGGACGCAGTCTGATCTATTTTGATGCGAACACGAAGGAGTTCACAGAGCTGTATTCCGATGCATTCAGATGGGTGAATGTTGTGGAGGAGACAAACGATGACGGTGAGACGGTATGGAGCCTTTACACGGGCCGCAGAGATATTTTCGTCGGAACAGTGGGTTATGAGAACGGAGAGGTCGTTCTTGATCTCATAAGAGAAGGGAACCTCATTGATATAGTACGCGATGTGGAAAAAGAAGCACGAGAAGCGGAAAAGAACAAGAAATAAAGATACAGAAAAAGGGTGACTGTTGAGTCACCCTTTTGTGTTAAATATTATTTTTTTATCTTCTCAGCAGTTACGGGATCAATAGTCTCAAGGATCTCGCAAAGCTCCTCGCTTGACATACAGGTGTTTCTTCCCTGTGCGTAGATCTCATCGACCTTATCCTTGACCGCACCGATAACGGGATCCTTCTTGTCAAAGCGTGCAGTATGACCGTTTCTTGCAAGCTCACCGTTGATCCAGTGTGCGATTCCGGCAAGACCGCTGTGTGCGTCTACCGCAACACCTGCAGGTCTGCCGAGGATCTTCTCTGTATCGAAGATGTTATAGATCTCCTCATCCTTCAGAAGTCCGTCTGCGTGGATTCCCGCACGTGTCATGTTGAAATCCTTACCAACAAAAGGAGTTCTCGGAGGAATGGTGTAGCCGATCTCACGCTCGAAATATTCTGCGATCTCGGTGATAACACGCAGATCCATTCCGTCTGTAGTACCTCTGAGAGACGCATACTCCATTACCATTGCCTCAAGAGGACAGTTACCTGTTCTCTCACCGATTCCGAGGAGTGAGCAGTTCACGCCGGAGCATCCGTACAGCCATGCTGTGGATGCGTTGGTAACTACCTTGTAGAAGTCGTTG
>JAZUBE010000193.1:0-2760 GCA_045638325.1 Eubacteriales bacterium | reverse complement strand
TAATCCTCTGCATGAGAATATCCTTTATGTAGCCGCATCGGGTGTTGCTGCGCCACAGAGTGATAATCCCGACGATTATCCCGTACCTACCCGTGACCTGGCATACACATCCCCTGTTAAAACGGGTAATGACGTAAAATGGGTGCAGGCCGTGCTTTTCCAGCTTGGCTATACCATTGGTCTTGACGGATCCTTCGGTCCCGCTACGGAAAGTGTTGTAAAGCAGTTCCAGGCTGATTTCGGACTTTCTGTTGACGGAAGTGTCGGCCCTGCAACACGTGCAAAACTCCAGGAAGCATGGAATAACAAGAAAAACGGAAATGTGGAGATAACGCTCCATTCATGGATCTCAAGCACGGAATATGGTGAGACTCCAAATGAGCATTTCGTAAAAGATAAGCTCTATCTGAACTTTGAGCTTGTCGATGCAAGTACAGGTCAGAAGATCAATACTCTTGTAAAGAAAAACTATACCGTTGTTATGGCGTTCTTCAATCCCGACGGAAGTGTTCACTCCACAGTGACTCTCGCATCCGATGACAGCGGTACTCTTGCGGCAACTCCCGCAGTTCACGGAACATATCTTGCGGCTGTAGCTGTTGTAGGAGATATCGCTCTTAACTCCGAGATATATTTTACAGCAAGATATGATGCAAAGCTAAGTGCCACTTCTTCTGCGGTATCTCTTGATATCGCAGGAACAAAGAGCACGACCACTACCATAAATGTATCCGGTGTATATCCCGACAATTACGGAATCACCTGTTCAAGCGATAATTCCGCTGTGGCTGTTGCCACTGTGGGACAGAAAAACGGTACAAGCGTTCCCATAACAGTAACTGCAAATGGTGTTGGTTCCACAAATCTGACTGTTTATCTGAATGATGGTGCCGCTAATCCCTCGAATTTCGCAGAGCTTCGTATTCCCGTAACCGTAAGCGCACCTACATACACAGTATCCTATAATGCAAACGGCGGAAGCGGTGCGCCCTCCGCACAGACCAAGGCATATGGACAGGCTCTTACCCTGAGCGGTACCGTTCCCACAAGAAGCGGTTACTCCTTCCTCGGCTGGTCCACAAGCTCCACTGCCACCACTGCAACTTATACGGCAGGTGCATCCTATACTGCCGATGCAAATACAACACTGTACGCAGTATGGAAGCAGAACGTAGTTCTGTCATCCGTATCCGTGCAGACTGCACCCACAAAGACTACTTACTATATCGGTGATTCTTTCGATGGAAGCGGACTTGTTCTGAAGCTGAACTACAGTGACGGCAGTACAAAAACCGTTACCACAGGCTTCACCTTCAGCGGATTCAGCTCCGCTGCCGCAGGTACTAAGAATATAACCGTTTCCTACAGCAGTAAGACTACCACATTCAGTGTTACTGTAAAAACTCCGACCATCTCTCTTTCAAGAACGGGAATAACCATGTCCACGGGTTCGACCACTTCTGTCATCGCAACTGCTACTCCTTCGGGACAGACAGTAACATGGACTTCCTCAAATCCTGATGTTGTAACCGTTAACGGCGGACAACTCTCTGCTAAAAAGGACGGTTCTGCTGTTATCACCGCAAGCTTCACATATAACGGTGTAACCTACAGCAAGACATGCTCCGTTGCGGTTAACTGCGCTCATCAGAATACCACAACTCATCCTGCCAAACCCTCCACCTGTAAGGTGCAGGGAAATGCGGAATATGTTACCTGCGACATGTGTGGCGACATTATCTCCGGTTCTAATGCACTTCTCCCCTTTGCAGATCACATCGGAGGTACCGCAACCTGCAAGAGCGGTGCGGCATGCAGCGTATGCGGTACCGTATATACAGCTCCCGCATACGGTAATCACACAGGCGGAACAGATATCCGCAATGAGGCTGAGCCTACTGTGGATGCTGAAGGATATACAGGTGATACATACTGTCTCGGTTGCGGTGTAAAGATCGCTGACGGTGAGACGATCCCCAAGCTTCCTTCATCTGATGATACAGAGTTTGAGCTCGTGATCCCCGAGGGTACTGTCGAGATCAGAGCGTCCGAATTCGCATTCAGAAATGACATTACATCTGTTGTGATCCCTGAGGGCGTCACAACTATCGGCACAGGAGCTTTCGCATTCTGCGAAAATCTTGAAAGTGTATCTCTTCCCACAACTCTTGAGACTATTGACAAGGGCGCCTTCGCATTCTGCGAGAGCCTTACCGATATAAATATTCCCGAGGGTGTTACCGTGATCGGTACAGGTGCATTTAACTGTTGTACCTCTCTTGGTGATATATATATTCCCGACAGTGCTGTCCTCATCGGTGAGGATGTATTTGAGGGTTGCACGGAAGTAACGCTCCGCTGTTACGACGATGCATCCGCTGCAGCTTATGCTGAGGCAAACGGTGTGAATTACCGCATTATCCTTAGCGGTGACGTTGACGATGACGGAATCGTTAATACCACCGACGTGATTCTTCTCGGAAGAAAGTTTGCCGGTGGCGCAGTCGATGCTGATTACGGAGCAGACTACAACCGCGACGGTGTAGTGAACTCTGCCGATCTGACAGTGCTTCGCCGTAAGGTATCCGGCGCTGACGTATAATAAGTACCGAAATATGTCCCCGAAGGCAATATGTCCTCGGGGACATATAATGTATATGGAGTCCTTTGAAAAAGCTGAATTCAAAATAATATAAAATACTTGAATTCGATAAATGAATATGCTATACTGAATATAGTAGTTTTATTTGTATGGTAAAG
>JAZUBE010000192.1:0-10075 GCA_045638325.1 Eubacteriales bacterium | reverse complement strand
ACCGAACCGGAAGTCCTCACCGCAGACTATCGCCGAGGGTGAGAGAATTTGCACAAGATAATCTTCGGCAAACTCCTCAGGTGACATATCCCTGATATCGGCAAACTTCACCGAACGCACAAAATCCGCCCCCGCCTCATTCAGGTACATATCTCTGTCCTCGGGGGTGATAAGTCTGCCACCGTCTTTTTCAAGACCGTCAAATGTCAGTGCCAGCACGGCACAGCCGTGCTTGTCCGAAATACTTCTGCAAATATCGAAAAGCCGCCTATGGCCCGGATGTACACCGTCGAAATTACCGATAGCGCACACCGCACCCGCCGGCGGCATCGTGTCCTTTGATGAGAAAGAGTCCATTATCAGAGTCCCAGATAATTTCTGAGAAGTGCGCTCATGACCTCATCACGGTCGAGCTTACAGATGAGACTGCGGGCATTCTTATGATTTGTGATGTAAGTGGGATCCTCGGAGAGGATATATCCGACGATCTGGTCGATGGGGTTGTAACCTTTTTCGCTGAGAGCCTCATACACAGTTGCGAGGATCTGCTTCATCTGGCGTTCTGACTCGTTGCCGATGGAAAATCTTATAGTTTTGCTGTGTTCGTTATTCATAACAAATCTCCGATCCGTTACACAGATTTGACGGGATCAGCATACGCCTCCTGCACATACTGACTTGAAACGCCTTTTTATTATTATATAATATATCTTGCTTTTATTCAAGGTAATATTGCAAAAAATATCCAAAACTTATTTAAAAACAGTAATATCCGATCAAAAACTGCCGTTTTTCGCAAAACAAAACAAACGGGTTGTCCGAAAACAACCCATTTAAGTTTACAATTATGCATCTGCGCTGTGCTTTTTTCTTGATCTTTTTTTGCGTGATGAGGCAACAGCTTCATCAAACTGCTTTGCAAAAGGCATAGTTCCGATAACAGACAGCCCAAGCCACCTCTCAATATCCTCAGCAGTTCTGAGCTTATCATCCGCAAAGGTACGTATCATGACATAAAGCATACTGAGAAACATTCCCAGCAGTGCCGCAAGTATCATTGATACAGGCAGATTTATATTTGACGGTGACGAGCTTATATTACCCACGTCAACGATACTTACATAGTCATCCTTGATTATGGAAACAAGCTCATCGGATGCAACTACGCATATTGCATCTGCGATCTCCTTGGAACGCGCAGGATCAACAGTAGTAACTGTTATATCGAGGATTCGTGTATCGGGTACATTTGATACGGATACACACTGCTTGAGCTGACCTGCCGTCATATTGAGATCAAGTCTGCGCACGACCTCGTCAAGGATCTTACGACGGCGGATAATTACCTCATAATCCTTCGCAAGAGAATCGGATATATTTACATCACCGATCGTAGCGGGACCGTTACTGCTACCGATATACAGTGTGGCAGTAGAAGAATATACAGGTTTTACAAAAAACCTCACATAAGAATACGCTGCACCTGCAGCGATCACCGCACAAAGGATGATAAGCCACAGACGTGATATCAGATTGTAAAACAACAACCCGAAGTTTATATCAAAACCGTTTTTTTCATTCATATGATATCTCCATAAATACAAGCCGAATACATAAAATCCGACAAAATACAATTAACCACAAATAATATTATCACATCAGCTCTGTAAAGTCAAACATTTTTAGTCAATTTTAAAATTTTTTTAATAAACTACAATATCTTTTATCACGGAGCCGGTGTTACCTTTGCACTCAGTCACGGATATACATTCCCGAAGCTCAGCCATTGCCGCATCCGTATCGGATAAATCCGAGGCATACATCTCAAGTATCACATCGCCCTTCGATACCTTATCGCCATGCCTGCATTTAAGGATTATTCCGGTGGAATGGTCAATATCGTCACCCGGCTTTTTCCTGCCTGCGCCGAGATAAAGTGCCGCTATGCCGATTTTCTCACATCCCGACACGCAGACATATCCGTCACTCTCTGCAACAAAAGGAATAACATTTTCAGCCACGGGCAAGAGTCTTCCATCCGAGAAAACACTCACATCTCCACCCTGTGCATCTATCCACCGAAGGAAAGCATCGTAAGCACGGCCACTGTCAAGCACATCCTCTGCCATTTGTCTGCTCTCCTCATCGGATTTGCCGAAACACATTTTGCAAAGGAGCGCACACACGGTAACACAAATCTCACGAAGATCTGCGGGGCCACCGCCACGGAGAAGCTCCACCGCCTCATTCACTTCGATGCTGTTGCCGACACCCTCTCCGAGAGGAGTATCCATATCTGTTATGACCGCTGCCATACGACGCCCGTGGGCAGTTCCGATCTTCACCATAGACTCTGCAAGAATACGTGCATCCTCCGGTGTTTTCATAAACGCACCGTCACCGCACTTTACATCGAGCACGATATTCCTGCTTCCTGCGGCAAGCTTTTTCGACATGATGCTTGATGCGATAAGAGGGATGCTCTCTACCTCTGCACACTCATCTCTCAGCCTGTACATCTTTTTATCCGCAGGGGCAAGGTCTGCGCTTTGTCCTGCAACGGCAATCCCGACACTTTTTACCTGCTCTGTGAATCTTTTCGCTGTAAGATCGGTACAAAAACCGGGAATAGACTCGAGCTTGTCTACAGTACCGCCTGTATGCCCGAGTCCCCGTCCGCTCATTTTTGCGACCTTCATTCCGAGAGCAGCGCACATTGGTGCAAGAACGAGGGTAGTCTTATCGCCAACACCACCCGTACTGTGTTTATCAGCGGTAAGATCACCGAACACCGACAGATCAAGCATATCACCGGATGATGCCATCTCGCCTGTAAGATCGGCGCATTCCCTGTCGCTCATTCCTCTGAAAAATACAGCCATACAAAAAGCCGACATCTGTTTTTCAGGGATCGAACCATCGGTGAATCCCTTTACGGCAAAAGCTATCTCATCACGGGACAACTCCCCACCGTCACGCTTCTTTTTTATTATATCGTACATTCTCATGAATCACATCTCCTTATTTTTCAAAGGTGAAACTTACCGGTAAAAGCTCCCCAAGGGTATATTCTTTCACCTCATCGTTTCCGTCTGCGAGTATCACTTTAAGATCTGCACCACAGAATTCCGCAAGTGCCTGACGGCATACTCCGCAAGGCGCACAAATGGATGAAAAGTCTCCATCTCTGCCGCCTGCTATCGCTATAGCCTTAAAATCTCTGTGACCTGCCGCTACAGCGGAAAAGAGTGCAACTCTCTCTGCGCACACGGTCACGGAATAAGAAGAATTTTCAATATTACATCCGGTAAAAACGGTACCGTCATCACAAAGAAGCGCCGCACCCACCGAAAATCCGGAATATGGCGCATAGGCCATGCCCGCAGCAAGAACAGCCTTCGGAAACAGTTCTCTGTTATTCATAATGATCTCCTTTTTATCTATCTAATATTATTATATCAAATACACATCTTCATTTCAATAAATTTCAAAAAACAGCGGAGCCGCATATCGCAGCTCCGCCGATTTGGTAACACACTACACTATTATTTCTGATTGTCGAGAATAAGCTGTACGACCTCGTCACGTGCCGCATCAAGAACTCTGTAATCCTCGGTATATCTGAGCATACCTGTTGTTACCTTCTTAACGACCTTCATGACTTCCTCACGGCCTACAAGCTCCTCAGCCATGCTGAGATAATCGAAATCGTCGAATCCGTCACGGATCTGATAAAGTCTCCATGACGCCTGAGGACCTTTGCGTCCCCACTTTTCACCGGGGAACTGGAGACATCCGTCACCATAGTCCTTCAAATCAAAGTTGTACTTGGTAATATTGTTCCAGCTTGCTCCAGTAGAGTAATACAGAAGTCCGTCAACATCATTGAAATACTGCTGCCACATCAGATCTCTGATAATTACACCCTGATAGAAGGTGAAGTAGTTACAATAAGGAAGCTGAGGAGCGATACAGATATACCACCAGATCTCGTCGCCTCTCTCACGGAACGCCGCTGCTCTTTCGGGATATTCACCGAATTTCTTTATAAGACGTCTCAGACCCCAGAGTCCGCCCTCGGACATAAGGTGATATGCAGAAGACTGAGGACACCATACGTTGATATAATCCTTGATATATTCGACAGGATCCACGTCGTTTGCAGCACAGTAGTCACTGCCATAGCCGTCGTTACCTGCAAGAGGAGTGATGTTACGGATATTTGTGGTACCGAGAAGCCCGGTAACATACTCATATGAGCTCTTTACCAGATCAAGACCGTTGGAACAAGGCTCATCGGTATAGTAAAAGAGTCCCTTCTTTGCCCATTCGGGATTGGACATTACCTTCTCGTAGTTCGCAATAGTCTGCGCGGGAGTTTTGTTCATGATTCCGGCGTACATATCCACACCGTACTCCCAATTGGGGCCTGCGGCGCCACCTGCGATAACGAACGCAGTAACGCGGGGGTCTGACATATACGCATCGGCACCCTCTTCAGTGATCTCGTAAGGCAGAGTATAGCTGGAGAGGTTATTATCAAGCATGTGATGGTAATAGTCAAAGTACTCTCCGCCCTTACCGGTGGAGGCTTTCGCTGTTCCGAACAGTGATGCGGAATAAGGAGCATCGGGAAGTGTGAAATCCCACACATTTGCGTAAACGGTAGCTTTCTTTACTTCCTTGCCCTCGGAATCTCTGATCGTAAGAGTTGCTGTGTACATTCCGGCAGGTGTTTCCTTATCGGAGTAAGCTGAAATAACGAACTGCTGATTTCTCTCAGCCTTCAATTCGAAGGTGTCAGCCATATCAAGGACTACCTCGGGGAAATCGTTAACTTCTACTTCCTGAGGATCGGTAGTCTTACCGTTATCTCCGATAACACGGGTGAAAACAGCAAGCTCGGGATAATAAACTATCCATTCAAGCTTTGACTTCATTACAGCATCGCCGTACTCATGAACAAAATCGGTAAGCTCAGCTGTCATACCCGTCTTATCGGTATCGGACCAAAGAAGTGCGGTACAGGACTCGGTCTCATTCTTCGCCATCTTGATCTTGAATGCATTCTCACCTGTGTGCTTATTGCCCTTTGCACCGACCTTGTGCATCATATCAGTGAATGAAAGCTGGAGTGTCTTGTCCTCATTCTCAGCGGTGAGAGCCTTGTTCTCAAACACCATGCGGACATTTCCGAGGGAGATATCGCTCCACTTCGCAAGCTTCTGCATGAGCTTTGATACATCGGAAAGGTTCACCTTATCGTTTCTGTCAACATCTGCTGCAGCCTCTGAAACATCAACGCTCCACTTTGCGATGGACTGAAGCATTCTTGTAGCATCGGTAAGAGTTATCTTACCGTCCTTTGATGCATCACCCCAGATGATAGCCTTTGCACTCTCTCCGCCTCCGGTTACAACGTCATCGGCAAATACGAGAGCGTCGTCAGCCTTGCCTGCAACATCTACTGTGCCTGCGAAATTTGATTTCAGCTCACCAACGGTGAGTGTTCCGTCGATCATGTCGACGATTCCGTTTTCAACCTTCAGATGAGAACCCTCGGCAAGAGCAAGACCCGCACTGTCATCTGCAAAAACGGACAGTGAACTTGACAGCAGCATCGCCGCTGTAAGCGCGAGTGTAAGAAGTTTTTTCATAATTTTTCATCCTTTACGTTTTGGGCATATTACCCTCTTATTTTATTATAGCAAACATATTACACCATTTCAACATATTTCTGAAAGTTTTTGAAAGGAGAGCGCGGGAGGGAGACTTTTTTCAAAAAGTTTCCCTCTCGCACATTAAATATTATCTCACTTACCCTGATTGTCAAGAATGAGCTCAGCAAGAGCATCTCTCGCAGCTTCAAGCACAGTATGATCCTCAGTATACTCAAGGCTTGAAGTAGTTACGGTATGAAGAATCTTATCCACAGCCTCACGGCCTGCTGCCTCTTCTGCTATCTTCAGATAATCATAATCATCAAAGCTGTCACGAACCTGTATAAGTCTCCATGATGCAACAGGACCCTTAAGTCCGTAAAGTTCACCCCAGTAGAGGAGCTGTCCGTCATCGGCATCAGATCTATGCTTGTTTATCTTATCCCATCCGGCGTTGACTGCCCAGTAAAGAATTCCCTCAACATCGCACATATACTGCTGCCACAGAACGACTCTGTTACCGATACCCTGATATGCCTTAAAATAATTGGGATACGGATAAACGGGAGTGACACAGATATACCACCATGCACGGTCACCCTCATCCATAAGATCATTTTTGAGTCGGTCCTCATAAAGCCCGTAAGTGTTATAAGAACGTCTCATCTGCCAGTGACGTGTTCCATTGATACCGCTGTTGAATGAATCATGATATGCATGAGCCTGGGGACACCAGATATCAATATAGGGTTTTACAAAATCACAAAGATCAATGAAGGGAACATCTTTATAGATACCGTTGCTTGCCATACAAAGCATGAGATTGAAATCCGTGTCTCCGAGAAGCCCCTTCATCCAGTCGTCAACATTTTTTATACGGTTATATGTATCTTCGTCGTAAGGCTCATCCATAATAGTGAAGTAAGATTTTTCAGCCCACACGGGGTTGGAATTTACTTTCTTCATAGTCTCCACGAGCTTCTTCCCTGTTGCTTCGGGATCCCATTTCGAATGTATCTGACCCACAGCACCGATATCACCCTCACCGAAGAAATCGGTGTATGCATATCCACCAAGCTCCGGCATTGTACGGAACGAGGTTACTCTGGGATCGTTCATGTAATCATCTGATCTGTCGTCAAGAATATCGAAAGGCATTTCAGAGGGCGTTATGTTATGATCTAGAAGAAATTCGTAATAATCGGAGTACGTCTTCATATCATCGCCTTCATACAACTTGATCGCTCCGTATATAGTTGCGGAATCAAGTCCGAATGCAGATGCGCTGTAAGGTGTAACGGGAAGTGTGAAGTCCCACACATATGCATACACAGCCGCCGTCTTTATCACCTTACCCCCGGCATCCTTTATAGAAAGAGTTGCTTTGTACATTCCCGAAGGAGCATCCTCATCCGATTTCACATTCAACATGAAACCCTGAGCCTTACCTGCGTTAAGCTCAAAAGAAACATCATTGGGGAGAAGCGGCTCGGGATAGTAGTCAACCGTGTAATTGGTTATGTCGTAGGGAAGAAGGTTATTGTACAAAGCCGCTTCATAGTAATACTCGCGCAAAAGCTCTCCCTCAAGGGTATATCCGCCAAACTCGTATTCAAAGGCAGAGAGCTCTGCGGTAATGCCTTCCTTATCGTAATCGGATACAAGGAAGAACTGACAGGACTCCACCTCATTCTTTGCAAGCCTGATCTTATAGGAATTCATGCCTGTGTTTTCGACATTACTGTTCGCAAGCTTTACCATTGGTGAACCAAAATACAGGTCGATACCTTTATCCTCATTTTCGGCAACAAGAGCCTTGTTCTCAAACACCATGCGGACATTACCGAGGGAGATATCGCTCCACTTTGCCAGCTTCTGCATCAGCTTTGATACATCGGAAAGGTTCACCTTATCGTTTCTGTCAACATCTGCTGCAGCCTCTGAAACATCAACGCTCCACTTTGCGATGGACTGAAGCATTCTTGTAGCATCGGTAAGGGTGATCTTACCGTCCTTGGATGCGTCACCCCAGATGATAGCTTTGGCAGATTCACTGCCTCCGGTTACAACATCATCGGCAAAAACAAGCGCATCATCAGCTTTTCCTGCAACATCAACTGCGCCTGCAAACTCTGCTTTAAGCTCACCAACGGTAAGTGTTCCGTCGATCATGTCAATGATTCCGTTTTCTACTTTCAGATGAGAACCCTCTGTGAGAGCAAGTCCTGCAGCATCATCCGCAAAAACAGATACAGCACCCTGCAGAAGCATTGCTGCTGTCAGCGCAAGTGTAAGAAGTTTTTTCATGATTTTTCATCCTTTACGTTTTGGGCATACTGCCCTCTTATTTTATTATAGCAAACATAATACACCATTTCAACATATATCTGAAAGTTTTTGAAAGGAGAAATCGGGAGGGAAGCTTTCAAAAAGCTTCCCTCCCACACATTAATATTATATTACTTACCCTGATTGTCAAGAATTATCTGAACGATCTCGTCACGTGCCGCATCAAGAACTCTGTAATCCTCAGTATACTGAAGCATACCGGTCGTTACCTTGTTTACGACCTTCATAACAGCCTCACGACCAACAAGCTCTTCAGCCATCTTGAGGTAATCAAAGTCGTCAAATCCGTCACGGATCTGATACAGTCTCCATGAAGGAGAGGGACCCTTTCTGCCCCAGAACTCACCGGGGAATGCAAGAACACCGTCTCCGTTGTAGATCTCAAAGTTATACTTGGAGATCTTATCCCAGTGAACACCGATGCCGTAGTACAGAACGCCGTCAACATCGTTGAAATACTGCTGCCAGGAGAGAAGTCTTACAACAACACCCTGGTACCATGTGAAGTAGTTAGCATAGGGGATCTCAGGTGCGCAGCATACGTACCACCACAACTCATCGCCGTTTTCCTTGAACACTTTAGCTCTGTCTGAGAAATCGCCAAATTTGTTGAGCCAACGTCTGGGAGTCCATTTTCCTCCCTCTGAGGACAGATGGAATGCAGTTGACTGAGGACACCATACATTGATGTATGGATCAATGTATGCAACAGGGTCAACATCGTTTTTCTGACAGTAGTCACTGCCATAACCGTCGTTACCCGCAAGAGGAGTGATGTTACGGATATTTGTGGTACCGAGAAGCTCGGTCACACGCTCGTATGTCATCTTTACATTGTCAAGACCGTTACCCCAAGGCTCATCGGTGTAGTAGAACAGACCCTTCTTCGCCCATTCGGGGTTAGTCTGAACCTTATTGTAGTAATCAATAGTTTCCTGATCGGTTCTGTCCATTGAACCGCCGTACATGTTGCTTCCGTACCACTGTCCGCCGCCGGCAATTACGAATGCGCTAACACGGGGATCGTTCATGTATGCATCGGCACGCTCATCGGTGATATCATAGGGAAGATTATAGCCTGACAGGTTATTGTCAAGGAGCATATCATAGTAATCTTTTCTGTCCCACTCACCTTTTTCCTCATCAAACTTATACTGCGCAGTTGCAAAAAGGGATGCGGAATAAGGAGCATCGGGAACTGTGAAATCCCATACGTATGCATATACATTCGCAGTCTTTATTACCTTGTCGCCCTCTTTGATATTGAGATTTGCGGTATACATTCCGGCAGGAGTTTCCTTGGTGGATGTAACGGAGATAACAAGGTGCTGCATCTTGCTTGCCTCCATCTCAAAGGTTTCCGCCATAGAGAGGAGAACCTCGGGAGTAGATGCACCGTGCCAGGTTACATACTCTTCGGAATTGATCCAATATCCGTTCTTTTTTGTCTTATCATTCTTGATTATCGGCCATGACAAACTGTGATCGTAATATTTGACCCACTCAAGCTTTCCTTCCATTGTTGCATCGCCGAACTCGGAAACAAAGGGAGTAAGCTCTGCGGAAAGTCCCTCACGGTCATTCTTTGAACGGATAAGCACCTGACAGGACTCTGTTTCATTCTTTGCCATCTTCATTTTTGCGGCATATGAATCATACTCGGCATAATCTTCCTCATACTCAGCAATTTCTATACCGTTTTTATACATCATGTCAACGAAGCTGAGATCGAGAGTATCATCCTCATACTCGGCTGTAGCCTTTTTATCCTCGTATACAACACGAACATTTCCGAGGGAGATATCGCTCCACTTCGCAAGCTTCTGCATGAGCTTTGAAACGTCGGAAAGGTTCACCTTATCGTTTCTGTCAACATCTGCCGCGGTAGCAGAGATATCAACGCTCCACTTTGCGATAGACTGAAGCATTCTTGTAGCATCGGTAAGAGTGATCTTACCGTCCTTGGATGCGTCACCCCAGATGATAGCTTTGGCAGATTCACTGCCTCCGGTTACAACATCATCGGCAAAAACAAGCGCATCATCAGCTTTTCCTGCAACATCAAC
>JAZUBE010000191.1:0-5744 GCA_045638325.1 Eubacteriales bacterium | reverse complement strand
ACAATCTTGCCGGGGACGTAGATCTCCTTTATGATTGTCTTACCCTCAAGGGCAGCGGCGATCTTTTCGTCAGCCTTAGCGGATGCGATAGCTGTAGCCTGATCTGCATCGGCAGCAATGGAGATAGTACCTCTCAGCTTACCGCTGATCTGAACAGCGATCTCGATAGTAGCATCAACGGTCTTCGCCTCATCATACTCGGGCCAGCCTGCAAGTGCAAGGAGTCCCTTACCACCGAGTCCTTCCCAGATCTCCTCACAGAGGTGAGGTGCATAGGGGCAAAGCAGTGCCGCGAAGGTCTTCAGCTCATCGTTAGTCAGAGTACCGTGATCGTAGATATCGTTAATAAGCGCCATCATTGCAGCGATACCGGTGTTGAACTTCATCTCCTCGATATCGGAGGTAACCTTCTTGATAGTCTTGTGGAATGCGGACTCGAGCTCGGGTGTAACGCCCGTACCCTTCGCAATATCCATAAGTCCGGCAACTCTGTCAAGGAATCTCTTACATCCCTTCATGCTGCTGTCAGACCAGGGAGCCGCCTTCTCGTAGTCACCCATAAAGAGCACATATACACGAAGCACGTCTGCACCGTACTTATCAACAACATCATTAGGATCAACAACATTACCCTTGGACTTGGACATCTTCTCACCGTCAGGACCGAGGATAAGTCCCTGAGCAGTACGCTTTGCGTAAGGCTCAGCACAGGGTACCTCACCCAGATCATAGAGGAAGTGATGCCAGAAGCGGGAGTAGATCATATGTCTTGTAACGTGCTCCATACCGCCGTTGTACCAGTCAACGGGAAGCCAGTACTTCAGCTTCTCGGGATCCGCAAATCTCTCCTCGTTGTGAGGATCGATGTAACGAAGGAAGTACCAGGAAGAACCTGCCCACTGAGGCATGGTATCAGTCTCACGCTTTGCGGGAGCACCGCACTTGGGACAAGTGCAATTAACGAAATCATCAAGCTTTGCAAGAGGACTCTCACCGTCGGTACCGGGCTCAAACTTCTCCATGGGAGGAAGTCTCAGAGGAAGCTCCTCATAGGGAACACCCACCTCACCGCAATAAGGACAATGCACGATCGGAATAGGCTCGCCCCAGTATCTCTGACGGTTGAACGCCCAGTCCTTCATCTTATACTGAACTCCGCCTTCACCGACGCCCTTCTTTTCAAGCTCGGTGATCATACGCTCGATGGAGTCTTTCTTGTTGTCATATCCGTTGAGGAAATCGGAGTTGACCATCTCACCGTCACCGGTGTATGCCTCGACGGAAATGTCGCCGCCCTTTATAACCTCAATTATATCAATACCGAACTTCTTTGCGAAGTCGTAGTCACGCTGATCGTGTGCAGGTACTGCCATAATAGCACCTGTACCGTAACCCATCATAACGTAGTCGGAGATGTAGATGGGGATCTCCTTGCCGTTTACGGGGTTTACTGCGGTAAAGCCATCGATACATACACCCGTCTTATCCTTAACGAGCTGGGTACGCTCGAACTCAGTCTTCTTCGCACATTCTTCTCTGTAGGCGATGATAGCATCCATGTTAGCGATCTTGTCTGCGTACTTGTCGATCATGGGATGCTCGGGAGCCATTACCATGAATGTTACACCAAAGAGTGTATCGGGACGTGTGGTATATACGGTGAGAGTCTCATCGGTACCCTTCACGTCAAACTTCACGAATGCACCTGTGGACTTACCGATCCAGTTGACCTGCTGCATCTTGATGTTGGGAAGATAATCAACATCCTCAAGTCCCATAAGGAGCTTGTCTGCATACTCGGTGATACGGAGATACCAGACATCCTTGGACTTCTGCACAACATCGCTGTGGCAGATATCACACTTACCACCCTGGGAGTCCTCATTGGAGAGAACTACTTTACAGTGAGGACAGTAGTTTACAAGAGTCTTATCACGGAACACAAGGCCTTCATCAAACATCTTGCGGAAGATCCACTGAGTCCACTTATAGTAGTCCTCCTCGGTGGTATCTACAACACGGGACCAGTCAAAGGAAAATCCGACTCTCTTCAGCTGATTTGTAAACTTCTCGATATTTGCGTCGGTGAGCACACGGGGATGTACACCGAACTTTACTGCAGAGTTCTCGGTAGGCAAACCGAATGCGTCAAATCCGATGGGGAAAAGCACATTGTAGCCTTCCATACGACGCTTACGTGATACTACCTCAAGTCCGGAGTAAGCTTTGATGTGACCTACGTGCATTCCCGCACCGCTTGGGTAGGGGAACTCTACCATGGTGAAGAACTTGGGCTTGTCACTGAAATCCACAGCCTCAAAAGCCTTTTCATCTTCCCATCTCTTTTGCCATTTGGCTTCTATTTCTCTGAAATCATATTTCATGATGTCTTCCTCATTTCTGTATATATCGGGATTCCGTCCCGAGCCCTGCTTAAGAAACTTTTTGAAAAAAGTTTCTTATGAATCTTCAAAAACCTTCATATGGGACAAATCTCATTTGCAGGAACGAACATCGCTCGTCCGCTACATTATTCTTCCGTAAGAATATCTGCGATATCCACCTCAGCATCCTCGGAATACAGCTTTTCAAGATTGTAGAATTCCTTTGCCTGAGGAGTGAACACGTGAACGATAACGGAGGAAAAATCAAGAAGGATCCATCCGCATTTTCCATCGCCTTCAATGTGTGCCGCAGGATATCCCGCAAGGGAAAGCCTGTACTCAACCTCATCTGCAAGAGAACCCACCTGAGTTGTGGAATTACCTGTGCAGATAACAAAGTAATCTGCGATAACCGTATGATCGAACACATGAAGAAGCTTTATATTCTTCGCTTTTTTCTCGTCAAGGATCTTTACGGCATATTTTGCAATTTCCTCGGGAGTATTCAGCTCCGGGATCTTGATTTCATTTTCATTCATTTTAACATCCATCCTTAAATTATGCATGAGGTATATCGATAGAACTGTCGTTTACATTTCCTGCATCATACTCGGTACCGCCATAGGTATTGCTCTCCGAATAATATGCATTAATAAATGCCTGATCGTAATTGTTTACAAACACCTTGTCTCTGTCAAAGATGCCCTCAGTAATATCCATATCATAAACATTGAAATGCTCATTCACAATGTCGATCATAGACTTTTTAACCATAACCACATGGTTTCCTGCAGGGTTACATGGCATTGATATCATGGATATCTTAGCCATATCAACACTCAGTACATTTTTTCCGAAGTAAACGAAGTCACTTACTGTCATATCTGTATAAAGATTATCAAGTACTGTTTCGGCAAGAGTTGTAAGAGTTGATACGTTTACGGACTTCTGTACTTTCTCAATAAACGCACTCATAAATATCTTCTGAGCATCCTGACGGCCAAGATCTCCCTGAAGATATCCATAACGGTATCTTACAAACTGCTCTGCCTGCTCACCGCTCAGAGTCTGAGGTCCGGGATGCAGATTGATGTACAGATTCTGTTCGGGATCATCGTAATACATTCTCGTAGGCACATCCATTTCTACTCCGCCGATAGCATCTACGATATTTCTGAATCCGTTAAGGTTCATGATAGCGCAATAGCTGATCTTTGTACAAAGAGCTTTTTCAAGATGGTCAGCAAATTTTCTGACAGCATCAAGCTCCGGCGTTTCGGATCCGGCTCCTCTTGCCTCATTAAAGAATGTAGCATATGAGGCATTGATCTTACTTGTAGCAACACCATACCCTACATAGGTATCTCTCGGGAACTGCATGATGGAGATGGAGCCCTCGGTAACGTTATAATTGATAAGCATGATAACGTCGGTAAGTGTCGCCATTCTGTCATGTCCGAGAACAAGGAAGTTATAAGTCTTATCCTCAAGAGGCTTTACCACTACAGGATTGTTATTCTCATCATAATGGATCATCGTATCCGCAGGAATATTCGGTCCCTCGGGAGTGTAGTTAACAAGATATGATGCCATTATTCCCACAACTGCAAGCATCGCTACAAACATGAGGATCGTTGTGGTAAGGACGGTGTAATACTTCTTTTTGATCATTTAATTCACGCCTTTCTTCTGCGCATTAATTTCATGTAAGCAATAATTTCTGAATCTGATGGTATCCTCATCTATGAAAGCATTTTCACAGATCAGGCTCTTTAGTGTAAGATCAACGGATAACACAACTGTTTTATACAAATGTATCATCCTGTCACACTTACTCATACTCTCCGGATCATTTTTCCAAAAATATTCTCTGAGCCGCACACAGTCATCAAATGTACGGGTATCTTCAATGTAATCGGCAAGATAAATAATAATGTCGAAGACACTCATACCGTCTCTGCCTGTTGTATGCCATCTTACCGCACTTACGATATCGTCGGTGGCAAAATCAGGATACTCCGTGAAAATAAGCTCTGCCGCCGTCTTTGCATGGAGCAGTTTCGGAGAAATTTTGTCAGAATCTCTCACTATTATACCAAACTCACTGCAATATTGCAACTGTTTTTCGACAGATTCATTTTTTGTAATATCGTGAAGAAGTGCCGCACATCTGAGACTGCCTGTCATATCAGGAAGATAAACTTCACCTATTGCTGCAGCAGCTCTCTCCACACCAAGAGTATGTTCATATCTCCACGAGTCCATTCTCAACTTCACAGACTCACGAAGCGTCTCAAGCACGGAATCATCAATTGTCATAAGCATCCCTCTCGTATCCGTAAAGTCCGTGTTTCTCTATGATCGCAAAAACTCCGTCAGAGATACCGTCGGGTCTTATCCCCATTGCGATATCACGGCGAACTTTTGTAGACGACACTTCTATTGGATCGATGTCCATAACGATACACTTTGCTCCGAATCTTTCACTGTAATTCTCCGCTGCTGTAAAAAGAGCATTTTTTGTCTCGTCATCGTCAACTCTCGCACCGCAGACCACGGTACAAAGGGAGAATATTCCCTCGGGATCCCGCCATCGGTCAAGGGTAAGAAACATATCACTTCCGCAGAGCATATAAAGCTCACCCTCTCCGAAAAAATGCCTGAGAGTATCTACCGTATAGCAAGGGTCGGTACGAAACACCTCATAATCAGACACTTCCACCTTGTCCGAAATTCCCGAAAATGCCGCCATGCACATTTCAAGACGCATATTCGCATCCGCACCGCCGTCGATCCTCTTATGAGGAGGATTACCGGCAGGCATTATTATAAGGCGGTCAAGCTCTGCAACACGAAGAAATTCTTCTGCAAGCCGCGTATGCCCGAGATGAGGCGGTGAAAAGCTACCGCCGTATATTCCGATTCTCATTTTGGAAGCTCTATCTTCTTTTTCTTTTTGGATTCGCGGTACAGAACAAATCTGGTTCCCACTACCGCCACAACATCTGCCGAAAGCTCCTCAGCAAAGATATCTGCCGCTTCTCTTGAAGTATAAGGAGAAGTTTCAAGCACACGGAGCTTTATAAGCTCTCTTGCTTCAAGGGCGCTGTCAACTGTGCGAATGCTTTCTGCATCTATTCCGCCCTTACCTATCTGAATTATGGTATCCATAGGATTTGCCATGCGGCGAAGCGCCGCTCTCTGTTTTCCTGTAAGCATTTTAACTCCTGATAATACATATATTGAGGCTCTGCCTCAAACTCCGCTTAAACCCTTTTTGAAAAAAGGGTTTAAGAATCCCAAAAACTTTTATACTGTATAAGCATACTTAACTGCGTTGTCCCGACACATCATATATGT
>JAZUBE010000190.1:0-1684 GCA_045638325.1 Eubacteriales bacterium | reverse complement strand
CACGGTAATGCGTATGTGCGGTGAGGAAGCCGAGAAGGCTTATTTGGCTAATAAAAGATTAGGCGTAAAAAAGCTCTTTGACATTATTTTGAAGAGCGCGGAGGACGCTTTGACTCAGACGCCTGAAATGCTTCCCGTTCTCAAGCAGACCGGAGTAGTAGATGCGGGCGGCGCAGGATTTGTCTGCGTATTGCAGGGAATGATATCCGCTCTTAACGGCAACCCCTGCGTTAAGGATGAGGCTGCGGCAAAAGCGACCGAAATGAAGAGCTCCGCAGATTTTTCAAACTTCAATTCTGAAGATATTAAGTTCGGATATTGCACAGAGTGTATAGTCGATAAAAATGAAAAGTATCTCGGAGAGGATACATCCGGTGAGCTGTATGAGTTTATCAAAAGTATCGGAGACAGCGCGGTATTCGTCGATGATGAGAGAATAATCAAGCTCCATATCCATACGAATGATCCCGGCGCGGTGCTCACCAAGGCAATCGAATTCGGAAGTCTTGCCACAGTCAAGATCGAGAATATGAGGAATCAGCATACAGAGCTTGTATCGGAAGTATCATCCGAAGAGAAGCCTAAGAAGAATGTTTTGATCGAGAAGAAGTACGGCTTTGTAAGCGTGTGTATGGGTGAAGGTATCAGCGCAATGTTTACGGACGTAGGTGTTGATAATATTATCACGGGCGGACAGACAATGAACCCCTCCACTCAGGATATCATCGACGCAGTAATGAAAACCCCCTCGGAGTACGTTTTCATCCTTCCCAATAACAAAAATATCTGTATGGTCGCAAATCAGGCGGCTCAGATCGTTACCGAGAGAAAAGTAATCGTTATTCCGACAGAGACCGTTCCTCAGGGAATGAGTGCGATGATCGCGTATAATCCCGACGGTGAGCCTGAAGATATCGTTGCCGAGATGAAGGAGGCCATGGCAATGGTTACTTCTATGTCGGTTACGTTTGCGGTAAGAGACACCCAGATCGACAGATTCAATATCACAAAGGGACAGTACCTCGGTTTAGTTGAGGGCAAGATCGCTTGTGTAACCAACGATAGCTACGGTTGTGCAAAGCAGCTTGTAAGAGGAATGACAGGTGCTGCATATATCACAGTATTTTACGGTGAGGACGTCAGCGAGGAGCAGGCGGAGACATACGGAGCATACATTTCCGAAAAATTAGGAAACGTATGCGAGGTTGCAGTTCTTCCGGGCGGACAGCCGCTTTATGATTACATCATTTCAGTTGAATAAAGCAAAAATCCTCTCCCGAAGGAGAGGATTTTTGCTTGACAAACCGATAGAAAAGGACTATGATCACAGTAATGACAAAAAAAGGAGAGATATTATGAATATCCAAAAAATTTGCGCATTGATAGATGAAAGAAAGGAAGAGCTTTTTTCGCTCCTGTCCGACCTTGTTAAAATAAATTCAGAGAATTTCACAACACACGGAAATGAAAAGGAACTTGCGGAAACCGTATATAAAATGTGCCTCGCGCTCGGACTTGAAAGTGAAATATATTCTCCTCTGGAGCTTGAAGGATTTGAGAGCCACCCTGATTATCTTCCCGGGAGAAAGCTTGAGAACAGACCTAACGTGACCGCACGTTGGAAAGGCTCGGAGAACGTAGACGAGCTTATGATCATGGGACACCTTGATAAGTCGGAGGCCAA
>JAZUBE010000189.1:0-4824 GCA_045638325.1 Eubacteriales bacterium | reverse complement strand
CTCGCGCTCTCCCCCAAAAACTTTTAAATAAAAACAAAACAAGGCATAGCTGAAACTGTTAGATTCTATGATTTTGGCTATACCTTGTTATTTTTTATTTATTTGAAGTTTTTTGGAGGGGGTCGCTGGGGGACCCTTTTCTCAAAAAAGGTTCCCCCGCGCGCCTATTTCAAACTTTAAATAATTTTCGCATTATTGCAGACCAGAACGGGGATGGTTTTTTGACAACGACTTTCATTGGCTGACTCCTTTCGGATATGTATCATCAGTATCAGTATATGCCAAAGCCGCTGTTTGGTTCATAGTTTTTCCGATCTTACGATAAGAAGTTTTCCCTCGTGGCAAGTTACATCTGCACCGCAGGTGAGAGTCTCATTACTCACTGCATAGGCGTTCTGACGTGTGAGAGTACTGCGGTCAAGTGGATACGCACATCCCTCTGCCGATATCACACATTCGTCAAGAGCAAGGGTGGAGAAATACCTGTACTCCCCGTGGGGGATGTGAACACACTCACCGTTACGCACAACACGAAGCTCATTTGAGCCGTCGGTATATATCACACGAACACCCCTGTCGGACAGTGCTTCAAGAAGAAACACATTCGACAAAGTATGATCAGCTCTGCCGCCAAGTCCACCGATAATGTACAGCTCCGAAGCACCTCGCTCTATTGCAACCTCTGCTGCAAGCATGGTGTCAGTTTCATTCTTCTGTGTGGGATGGCGTATGATCTCGCTTTTTCTTCCTGTTTTTTCGTCTGTATATTCCTCGGGCATACCATCACCGATGGAATCGAAATCCCCAACGATCAGGTCGGGAAATATGCCGTGCTTTTTTGCCATATGGAACCCGCTGTCGGCGGCAATACAAAGCTCATACTCCGGAATCTCCGGATGAGCCGCACACTCACCGCCCGTAAATATCAAAGCTCTCATTTCTTCGCCTCATTTCGTCTCTGCCAGTCGGGCTTCTTCTTAAGAGTCTCATAGAGTTTCACAAAGCTCTCATGACGGCGTGCCGATATCTTCCCCTCATTCACCGCATCTCTCACAGCGCAGTCTTCCTCTTTCGTGTGAGTACAGTCTGCGTATCTGCAGGAGTCAAGGTACGGAGCAAATTCTCTGAATGCCGCAGTGAGCTTATCGGGCATGAAGAAGTCGAATCTCTCAAAATCAAGCATTGAGAAGCCGGGGGTATCTGCAAGATAAAGCTCTGCCGTGATGGGGTAAAGCTCCACGGCACGGGTAGTATGGCGGCCACGCTCGGTCTTTCGGCTGACCCCGCCAATCTCAGGGGAAATATGTGGGAAAAGCCGTCCCACAAGGGATGATTTTCCTGCACCCGACACTCCTGCAAATGCGGCAATGGCGCATCTGCCGAAACTGTCCGTGCCTGCACATCCGTAGATGTACTCAAGAACAGAATCACACCCCTCGCCACTCATGGCATCCGTAAGGAATGTCCTGAATCCCGCAAGGGAATATTCCTCTGCTATACTTTGGGCATAATCTCCGTCAAGATCGCACTTATTCACAACGATCGCACACTCAATACCGCTTGCATCCGCAATCGCCGTCAGCTTGTCTATATAGAAAAGATCCGGCTTCGGGGAGGATGAAGGTATAACGATCATCATATGGGAAAGATTCGCCATAGGGGGACGGATAAGGGCATTTCGTCTGTCGTGGATAGCGGTGATCACACCCGCCGCACCGGATACATCATCCACAGTATCGGACAGCTCAATATCCACCGCATCACCCGGCAGGGGGGATATCTTCTCATGCCTGAACACCCCTCTTGCACGGCAAAGGTATTCTTCCGAGGATGCATCACAAACAGGGCGGACTGTATATAGTCCGCCCACACCCTTTGTTATTATTCCCGTCACCATATCATTCGTCATAGTCATATACTCTCTCTCAGTCATCCGCATCGGCAGGCACAGCCTCATCTGAGATACCTGCGGTCTCAGGCTCGCTCTCTGCAGGCTCTGAGGAGATGATCTCACTGTCTGCAGGCTCATCGGATATATCTGTATCGGATATAACATCCGATATCTCCTCGGTCTCCGAAGTCTCCGGAGCCTCGGTCTTTTTATCTGTTTTCTTAGTAGTCTCTTCGGTTTCCTCAGTTTCCTCGGTAGTCTCTTCGGGCTTACCGTAATCCTTGCCGCCGCTGACAGTAAAGTTTATGAAACTGTAGATGAAAGCCTCGTCACCTGCCCGCACGCTCTGTGTAAGGACAGTACCCTTCGTCTTATCTGATGCCTCGTAGGTCACATCTCCGGGGAAAAGCTTATTCTCAAGCAGTCCCTTGAGAGCCTCACCCTCATTCTTGCCCACAAAATCGGGCATCTCGATCTTCTCGGCAGTAGGTCCGGAGCTGACGTACAGTGTTACGGTGTCGCCGTTTTCAAGGGTTTCGCCTATATCGGGAGCTGTTGAGATGACCGCACCAACATCGTACACGCTGTTCACCTGAGATTCGGTAACGATCTCAAGTCTGACGCCGATATTCTCAAGGATGATCTTTGCCTCTCTGTAATCAAGCACGGTCACATCGGGCATCTGAACATATCTTGCACCCTGACTCACCGTAAGAGTGATCTCACAACGCTTTTCACCCTTCACAACTCTTCTCGTCTCACCTGCCTCAGGAGACTGGCTTACTATCTTTCCCGCAGGAACATCGTCTGAGTATATCTGTTTAAGAGTGAGCTTATAGTATTCGGAGGTGTCAAAGAATTTCTCCATCTCCTCCGTAAAGGATTGCCCGACGAAATCCTTTACCGTGATCGTCTCCGTAGAATCGTCGGCACCCGAGAAGATGCTCGACAGAACGAATATCACCGAAACTATAACCGCAAGGAGGAAAGCCACGGAAACGCCGAGGATTATTGGGAACATACTCTTACTCTGTTTTCCGTTTTTAGCCTTACCCTTTTTATTGGGATTTTTGAACTGTATACCGGGATTCTCCTTAAGCTTTGAGAGCTGACGTATCATCTGTGTGGCATTCTGATATCTCATCTCGGGAGATTTCTCTATTGCCATTGTGATGATCTGCTCAAGTCCCTTGGGGATACTCTCATTTATCTCACGCGGAGAGGTTGCAGACTCATTTATCTGCATAAGTGCAACTGATACGGGGCTGTCCGCAGTAAAGGGAAGCTTACCGGTAGCCATCTCATACATGAGAACTCCAAGAGAATAAATATCGCTTCTCGCATCGATGGCATTGCCGCTTGCCTGCTCGGGGCTGATGTAGTAAACAGTTCCGATAGCCTTATCGGTCATTGTAACAGTCTCCGCATTGGGGAGCTTTGCGATACCGAAGTCCGTCACCTTGACGATACCGTTTTTCAGCAGCATGATATTCTGAGGCTTGATATCTCTGTGCACGATGCCCTTTGCATGAGCATGCTCAAGAGCACGGAGTATCTGCTCGGTATATCCGATGATCTCCCTGAGGGAGAGGACACCCTTCTTTGTCATGTAATTTTTGAGAGTGATTCCCTCAATGTACTCCATGACGATATATTTCTCGGCGTTCTTCATTGAAACGTCGTAGATATTTACAATATTGGGGTGAGAGAGCATGGATACAGCCTTTGATTCGTTTATGAATCTCTTAACGGACTGCTCATCCTTTGCGATCTCATCCTTCAGTATCTTTACTGCCACATTACGGCGCATCAGTGTGTCCTCTGCCTTGAACACCACCGCCATTCCGCCGATTCCGATAACCTTTTCTATTCTGTAGCGGTTGTCAAGCACCGCACCTACATATCTTTCGTAATTTTCCATTATATTTATCCCGCCCTTCCTTTATTTCTGAAGGTCACATTGAAATGATAACAACTGTAATGTTATCACTTCCGCCGCCGAGATTTGCTTTTTCAATAAGAGCTTCGCATGCGCTCTCGGGCCCGTCCGCCTCAGTCACGCATTTTACAATATCATCTTCGGTTATATGATTGGTAAGACCGTCTGTGCAAAGGAGCACATATCCGCCGCTCATATCGGTATCCACCGTAAAGAAGTCAGTTTCCACCACAACCTCGGTTCCCACCGCACGTGTAATGATATTCCTGTTATTGGAGGACTTTGCCTCATCTGCCGTCATCTTGCCGATATCAACAAGATACTGTACGAAGGAGTGGTCATGGGTGATCTGAGTGATACTCTCATCCTTGATAATGTACATACGGCTGTCACCGACATTTACCGCATACACCTTACCGCCGCTTATATATGCGGACACAAGAGTCGTACCCATTCCGCTGAGAGACTCATTCTCATTTGCTGCGGCATATACAGCATTATTTGCGGCTCTCACAGCAGAAAGAAGGATCTCCTTGACAGATTTATCCTTATTCAAAGCTCTGCCCGAAAGGTCCTTTGTCTCCCCCATTCCCCATTTATCAAGAAGAATGTCGGAATCCTCTGCTCCGGCAAGACTTATATCAATATAGCCGGAAAAAGCAGCCGTCGCAGTTGACGATGCCTCCTCGCCGCCTGATGCGCCTCCCATACCGTCACATACAACGGCAAGAAGCCCGCAGTCATATTCTTTTATGAGAAAACTGTCCTGATTGACCTGACGTTTCATTCCGACATTCGTCATTCCGAAAACACGCATAGTCATGACCGTCCTTTCCTTCCCGATTCTTTATTATTCCGTTCTTTATAACATTCCGCATCCCTGTTACAACTATTATAATATACTTCACATTGCAAGTAAACGATTATTATAAAAATTTTACATATTATCCCCATCAGTATCACTCAGTTTTCTGAGTCTGAGCTGACCGCAGGA
>JAZUBE010000188.1:0-2984 GCA_045638325.1 Eubacteriales bacterium | reverse complement strand
CCGTCGATCTCACGTGTGGTATCGCCACAGAGCACGGCAAGATCAAGTTTTTCGGATAAACATTTTACGGTCATCATTTACCTCCGTCACATCAGGCGTCATTCCCTGTGTTATCGGGGATTGAGCCGAGCTTTTCGCGGAGACGCCAGATACAATCATTTGGAGACGCTTCACCTCTGACGACATCCTCAGCGAAAGCGGCACAAGTAGGTGCTCCGCAGAATCCGCAGTCGATGTCGGGGAGAGTCTCTCTGATCTCCTGTATTCTGGCCATCATTTGCATTGCAGTTATACCGGAATCGGAAAGAGTTCCGGCGGGGGTGTATGTAAGTTCGGTTAAATCCACAGCACTTACGGGGATCTCTTCTTTATCGAAAACCCAGTTGGGTGATACGGGAAGATAACGTTTCAGTGACTGCAGTCTTGCTTTTGCAATATAGGGGTTAGCCACTGTCATGACTCCGCCCACGCATCCTCCGGGACAGGCATTAAGTTCTACGAACTCAAGATCTGTAAATTCGGCATTCTCGATCTGGTCGAGAACCTTAATTACATTCTCGATGCCGTCAGCGGCAAGATACTTTTCGTTGAATATTGCGGAGGATTCCCCACCTGTTGAAGCCCAGCTGATGCCGATCATACCTGATTCAGTGAAATGTTCCGGCTGTTCATCACCATTCATAAGGTCGATGAGCAGAAAGTAGATCTCACGGATCGATATTACAACATCAACACCGCTTTTACCGACGCCTGAGGAGTTCTTGACATAACTCACTTTGGCGGGACAGGGGGAAATGAAGCATACTCCGATATCATCGGGAGAAAGATCGGGATGTTTTTCAAGAGCTTCTTCTCTTGCCATCTGAGCTGCTATTTCCATAGGAGGAAGAAGCGGTATCAGATTTTCAAGAAGATACGGGAATCTCATTCCGACGATCCTTGCGATTACGGGACAAGCTGAAGAGATGACAGGTTTTGTAATATTTTCACGACGAAGATACATTCGCGTGTAGCTTGATACGATCTCAGCGGCCTTTGCAACCTCAAAGACCATATCGAATCCTGCCTTATACAGTCCGTCGATTATAAACTCGATATCATCGAGATGGTCGAACTGACCGTACAGTGAAGGTGCGGGAAGCGCGATCTTGAATTTGAATCGGTCAAGATCGGCAAGCTTATCGCAAATAGATTTCTTTGCCTTATAAGGACAAACCCTGATACACTCGCCGCAGTCAATACAGCGGGAGGTATCGATCTCTGCTTTTCCGTCTCTTATACGGATAGCTTCAGTAGGACAGCGTTTGAGGCAGTGTGTACACCCCTTGCACTTATCTGCATTCAGTGAAACGGAATGCTTATAATCTTTCATGGCCTACTCCCACTTTGCGTATTTATCAGAGCTTTACCTTCATTGTAATGGTGGTACCAACTCCGACTGTAGTGTCGATTTCCATGCTGTCAGAATATTTTTTCATATTGGGCAGACCCATACCTGCACCGAATCCGAGAGAGCGGATATTATCCTTGGCGGTAGAATATCCTGCCTGCATAGCAAGGTTAACATCGGGAATACCGGGACCTTTGTCTGCGAGTACGATTATTATCTCCTCGGGAGTTACCTCAACATCAGCGGTACCACCGTTAGCATGTATTACCATGTTGATCTCACCTTCGTACATCGCAATGGAAACCCTGCGGATTATATCGGGTGCAAGACCGAGCTGTCTCAGCCTTTTCTTTACTACGATTGACGCTTCTCCGGCGGACTCGAAACTGTCGCCGTCAACGTCAAAATGAAACATTACCGATTCAGCCATTTTCTTCCTCCGGTGTAGTTATTGAGCCGGCGTGAAGTCCGGCGGTGTAAAGTCTTCCGCAAGCCTCATACATTCTGAGACTTGATTTCATAATCACGATACCGGCTTCTTCACCGAGAGAGATTACATCGTCTCCCGGATTCTTACCTCTTACGAACACGATACAACGCATGTCCATCATGGCTGCGGTACGGATCACCTGAGGATTTACAAGACCGGTGATAAGGACGCCCTGATCTTTTACGAACGCAAGCACGTCGCTCATCATATCACTTGCACAAGCGGAAAACACATCGGAATCAAGCTGATCCTCTCCTGTGAGAAGTTCGGCTTCAAGAAGCGACTGTATCTGACGGATCTTCATATGTTATTCCAATCCTTTCCTGCATACTGCCAAATGGCTTTAAGTGATTACTGATACTTTGCGAGAATATCCTTAAGATCCTCGGGAACAAGTCTTCCGTATACATCCTCACCGATGGTAAGAACGGGAGCAAGTCCGCAAGCACCGATACAACGGGTAGCATCAAGACTGAACTTACGGTCATCAGTGATCTCGCCGTTACCGATTCCGAGCATTTCCTCAAGCTTATCCATGAGTATACCGGATCCCTTAACGTAACAAGCGGTACCGAGACATACTGCAACAGGATGAGCTCCCTTGGGATTGAGCTGGAACTGAGAGTAGAATGTAGCAACTCCGTAAACTTCGGACATAGGAACATCAAGTGCGATGGAGATGTACTTCTGTACCTCCTCGGGGAGATATCCGTATACTTCCTGAGCTTCCTGGAGAATGGGCATTACCGCACCCTCTTCACCCTTGTGAGCCGCAATAATAGCATCAAGCTTTTCCTGCTGCTCAGGCGTTCCGTTGAACGCAACTGTGGTCATCTTTTTCTTCATAGTTCAAAATTCCTCCCGGATTTTGTTATTATAGTTGCCATAATATAACTAAACATTATATTACACACTTATACAAGGTATATTATACAATATTCGAAAACTTTTTTCCATAGATTTTTAAAAATATTTTCGGAAAATAGGGGTAAAAAAACGATATTTTGTTATCTTTTTTCGGTTAGCTTAGACAAACCCGATAAAAAAGAACGAGAGCCCCGTAAAATAGGGGCTCCCACATAATAAAAACTTATTTCTCAAAAG
>JAZUBE010000187.1:0-5027 GCA_045638325.1 Eubacteriales bacterium | reverse complement strand
ATGAAGTCATCAAATTTATCGTGAAGAACACATTCTTTACCGTACATGGAGTGATTGGAACAGTTGCCGTTCTGAGCAAATGTGATATGTACATTGGGGTGAGCAGTGGTTACTTCTGGTGGCTTCTTTGAAGCAAAATATGCAAAAATATGCACTGCCATATTCTCATAGCCATCTTCAATAAGCAATTCAGCAATATTATTTGCAAACTGAAGAACAGGGCCGGAGCATGCTTTATCATAAGCCATGATTTTTGAACAGGTATTACAGTAGCAATAACGGTTATTATCACCCTGAGATACGTCGATATCCTTGAGAGTCACACCGGCTTTTCCGCCTGCAGCCTCGTGATTCTCGATGAACTCAACTATTTTCTCATATGCATAATCAACGTTATCCTCACTTGAGTAGCATATCTGGCTTGTGTGAATGTTTACAGCTATATCCGTCCATTCATAACGTGTAAATCCATGATGAGCATGGTCAAAGGGACCGTAAGACAACTCGGCGGCATTCCATGCCACATTGGTTCTGTCTGTAACGTACTGATTCCACTCATTTGTATGAACGTAGAGGTAGTCCATAATGGGAGTCTCGGTTGCACTGAGTCCTGTGGGAATCTCTGTAAGATCAGACTCGGGAAGATAACTGTCACCGAAGGTAAGTCCTTCCCAGCCAAGTTCATTCTGGAGGAAACGATATACACCGTTTGAGCAACCTCTCTGAACCGCACCTTCGATCACAAGGTTTCCGTCTTCCTCAAAGTAACGGTAGCCGTCTTCCTCAAGGGCAGGATCATACGAATGGCGGAATTCGATCTTGCGTACACCTTCCTCCGGAGTCAGCGTAATAGCAAGCTCAGCACCTGTTGCCTTCTTCAGAAGCTGCTGCATCTCCTCAGCGGCAAACTGCATATTACGGTTATAATCTTTCTGATACACAATAACGAATTCGGAGATATCGGCACCGAAAAGTTTTAGCTCCTCAATCCTTGCACCCTCGTGATATGTAGTATCGGAAACAGTCTCTCCCATGTCAATGGCATTTGCATATTTTCTCACGCCCCGGTCAAGACCGTCTGCAGTTTTTCCGAAAACCACTATTGTATCGTTCTGTTTCTTTATGATGTATCCGTCATCCTCAAAAGTGGACATATCAACACCATAGTTCTCTGCGGAACCGATACCTACAACGACATCATCGGGAACATTTCCTTCAAGACGGTCTGTAAGCCATGCGGCATACTTTTCGGCATCGGATGTAGCGGCACTGACATTTACATCGACAGAAGGTTTTGTGTCGACCTTTCCGCAGGATACGATGCTTCCGACGATCATCGCAGACACAAGCATACCTGACATGATACGACTGAATCTAATACTCATGACAAACTCCTTTACATGCCATATATATTTGTATATATTCTATCACATTTATACCATTTCGTCAACAATATTTGTTCAAAAAGAAAGAGAAAAACCGAACAGGTCTTTCTCTTTCTTTATTGGTTTAACAATATTTATTCTGCTGTGGTAATGGTTGCTTCGTATTCTGCTATCCATGAAGGTTCTGCACGAAGTCCGTCAGTCTTACCTACATGAGTTTCTCTGTTACCCTTCCAGACGATCCACGCTTCTTTTTCAAGCTCAGACCAAACTTTACACTTACCACCGTCAACACTGACTATCTCCTCGGGGTTAAAGCCAAGCTCAACGATTCTGTTATACACAGTATTGTAAAGTTCCTCAAGTTCTGCAAGCTTTTCGGTATCTTCATTCTCATATGCCTCAAAGTACTGTGAGAACACAGAACTATAGTAGATAGAACATGAAAGGAGCTTACAGCGGTATTCCTCATCCGCAGAACCTGCCATGCTGATCGCTTTATCGATAAGCTCGATCTGAGACTTATATGTCTCAGCCATATACTTATAGTCATACTCGGCGTATTCATTATTTCCGTATCCCCAGCAGTTGAAGCATCCTATGCGGTCGGTAGCCTCGATCATATAATCAAGGTACTCACGCACATACTTCCATCCGGGACCGTACTCCCTTTCAAGGAGACGGCACAGCTCTTCCTCATACTCTTCGTCTGTCATATCCTTATTCCAGTTGATCTCAACACCGAGCTGCTGCTCAACACGCTTTACTCCAAAGCCATGGTGGGTGATCTGCCAGAACATTCCGCGGATACCGTGTTCGTTCATGTAGCGGAAATCATCAAGAAGGAAGTCAAGGATGGAATACTGATGGAGAACCGTATCAAGTGCATAGTACCATATTACAACATTATCCGAGATCTCACACCACTTTGACAGCCATCTGTCATTGTCGGCATTACTGTCAGATACAAAATAAGATGTACGACACTGAGGATACTTATCCATATCCTCGTGTGCTACACACTCTTCGCCGTACATGGAATGGTTGGAGCAGTTACCGTTCTGAGCAAATGTGATATGAACATTGGGATGAGCAGTTGTCACCTCCGGAGGCTTCTTCGTTGAGAAGTATGCAAAGATATGTACAGCCATTCCCTCATATCCGTCAGCTTCAAGACGTTCTGCTATCTCATTTGCGAACTGAAGAACAGGTCCTGCGGTAGATTTGTCATAGCTCATCACCTTAGAACAATCGGTACATATGCAATAGCGGTTATTATCACCCTGAGACACATCTATATCCTTAAGGGTATAACCTACAACTCCGCCTTCTTTCTCATGCTTTTCGATGTATGTAATTATCTGTTCATAAGCATACTCAATAGCATTTCTTCTGGTATGACAGAGCTGAGAAGTATAGTAGTTAACGGGAGTGATAGCCCAGTCATATCGGCTCATACCATGATGAGCATGGTCATACGGACCATAGGACATTTCCTGTGCATTCCACGCCACTTCGGTCCTGTCTGTCACATACTTATTCCACTCATTCGTATGAACATAGAGATAATCCATAATAGGAGTCTCTGTCTTATTAAGTCCTGCGGGGATCTCGATCTTATCCGCCTCGGGGAGATAACTGTCACCGAAGACAAGACACTCCCAACCAAGCTCATTATCAAGGAATCGGTACACACCGTTGGAGCATCCGCGTGCAACCGCTCCTTCGATCACGAGATTACCGTTTTCCTCAAAATAACGGTAACCGTCTTCCTTCAGCTCCTCATCGGTACTGTGGCGAAGCTCGATCTTATGCGCCTTATCGGATTTTCCTTTAACTACGGAAAGTTCATGACCTGTCGCCTTCTTCAGAAGCTGCTGCATCTCCTCGGCGGCAAATTTCATGTTATCGTTATGATCTTCCGAATAAACGATCTCGAACTCAGAGATATCGGTACCGAAAAGCTTCAGCGAATCTATTCTTGCTCCTTCGTGATACCTCACTTCACTTACCGCTTCACCGGCATCAACGGTATTTGCGTATTTTCTGACACCACGGTCAAGACCGTCAGCAGTCTTACCGAATATAAGGGTAACATTATCATCTTTCCTGATGATATATCCGTCATCCTCAAAATCGGTCATATCGATACCGTAATCATCACTTGATTCAAGTCCCAGAACTACAGGATCCTTTACGTCTCCGCCGAGACGCTCCGTGAGCCATGTGACGTATGTCTCCGCTTCTGTCACAGCAGCATTTACACCGTCGGAAACATTCGGCTTTTTGTCTTCCTTGCTGCAAGATGCCACACCACCGACGATCATAGCTGACACAAGCACTGCAGAAAGAACACGACTGATTTTTTTGTTTTTCATATATACCTCCTTTTAAATAATGATCTCATCATTATCATCTGCAATTTTTACTCTGAACGGATATTTTCCGTCAAGATCCAGAAGCTCATCAAAACTTGAGTTCACGTGATTGAACCACAGTTCCTTTGTTTTCATCCGTTCAAGATATGGTTCAAGCTGTGAAAGGCTGTAGTGCGCTTTTTCAAGGATCACCACATCGGAAGGAACACTGCACGCTACCGCTTCAAGCTCACCCATGGAAATCCCACCCGAAAGATCTCCCGTAAACACAACGCTCTTTTCACCCTCTTCAATACGGTAAGCAAAGGAAGGACGCCCCTGATGATGGAGATGACAGGTAGGAATTGCCGTAACACGAATATTCTCATCCTCAAAAAGAGTTCCCTCTGTGGCGAGAGTAAGCTTTTCCCTCTCTCTGTCCACAGTACCACCTTTAAGTGACTCCACATACGTGTAGATATTCTCTATCACATTCTCCTCGGGGACAAATGCGGTAAATTCTGCATCGAGGTAATACCAATGGCACAGATCAACAAAATGCGGAAGCATATTTATATGATCCCCGTGACAGTGAGTAATAAAAAACGCTCTGACCTCGGAGGGATGCCTTTTGTCATTTACAAGCATATTGACAACAGGCGCACCTGCATCCACATAGTAAACCGAAGAACCTGCCTCTATCATTGCAGCGGAATTGAACCGTCCTGCCTCGGGTACTCCGTGACTCGTCCCGATAAACTTGATCTTCATACACAAAAGCCTTTCATTTGTTAATTAGATTATACACCAACAAATCAGAAGTGTCAACTGATTTTCACGGTTCAAAAAAAACGTCGAAAAACAGTAAACAAATTTTTTCTTTCCTCCTTATAATTTTTCATTATACGGATAAACTAAGATTTGAAATTATGCATTCGGAGGAATTATGAAGACTATAAATCATACGATCAAGGATCCCAACGGAATCCACGCAAGGCCTGCAGGTGTAATTGTAAACACCGCAAAAAAATTCAGTTCCGATATAACTATTCTCAAAGATGATAAAAAGGGTGACTGCAAGAGGATATTCTCCGTTATGGGAATGTCGCTCAGGTGCGGTGATACCTTCAGAATAGAGATAAGCGGAAACGACGAAGATGCAGCGGAGTGTGCATTGAATGAGGCACTTGCCTCATCGGGAATCTGACAGGGCTGGAGGCATTATATGCGTATTATTAAAGGAAAGGGTGTAGTTCCGGAAATAGCGGTTGGCAGATTCTTCATG
>JAZUBE010000186.1:0-3459 GCA_045638325.1 Eubacteriales bacterium | reverse complement strand
AAATAATGAGTCTTGATATAATTTTTCCTGCCGATACAGATAATGAGTATGACTGGGAATTTCTGAAAGATGTAGTAACACTTGCAGCCGAAGGGACTCTCGAAGACCGTGGCGTTGAAGGGGATTGCGAGCTCTCAGTCACGTTTACCGATAATGTGGGTATTCATGAGTACAACAGGCAATACAGAGGTATAGATCGTCCGACAGATGTACTGTCATTTCCAATGTACACATTTACCGATGCAGATACACCTTCGGATGATGAACCCATTATTCTCGGAGATATGGTCCTTTCTGTTGAAAGAGCAGAGGAACAGGCGGAAGAATTCGGACATAGTCTCAGACGTGAAGTGGCATTCCTGACGGTACATTCCATGCTGCATCTCCTCGGATATGATCATGAAACATCGGAAGAAGATGAGCGAGAGATGTTTGCACTTCAGGATGCGATCATGGAAAAACTCGGAATTACAAGAAATAACTGAAATCTAAAGAAACGGAAAAATAAACATGACAAGAACAGCATTTATAGCAATTGTAGGACGCCCCAATGTGGGTAAGTCAACTCTTATGAACTGTATTCTCGGCGAGAAGGTGGCAGTTGTATCAAAGAAGCCCCAGACTACTCGTACCAGGATCACAGGAATCCTTTCAAAAGGTGAGGATCAGTATGTATTCCTTGATACTCCCGGAGTACATAAGTCCAGAACAAAGCTCGGCTCTTATATGAATAAGACTGTTAATGCGGGAATAGGTTCAGCAGATGCGGTAATTCTTATTGCAGAGGCAGGACGTGCACCCGGAGATATTGAGCTTACACTTATGGAGAAGATTAAGAAAAGCGAGCTTCCCGCAATGCTCGTGCTCAATAAGATCGACCTTATCCGCAGGGAAGAGCTTGCAGAGTCTATAAAGGCTTATGCCGATGTTATGGATTTCGAGGCTGTTGTTCCCACAAGTGCAATGGGCGGTAAAAATGTTGATGCGGTACTTGAGGAGGCAGAGAAATTCCTCGTTGAGGGACCCTGGATGTTTGAGGGTGATATGATCACCGATCAGCCCGAAAGACAGATCGCATCTGAGATCATCCGTGAAAAGCTCCTTCGTACACTTTCTGAGGAGATTCCGCACGGTACAGCAGTTATGATCGAGGCTTTTGAGGATGAAGACGAGCTTGTACGTATTCGTGCCGAGATCTTCTGCGAGAAGGAATCTCACAAGGGAATCATCATCGGTAAGGGCGGTGCTACTCTTAAAAAGATCGGAACTCACGCTCGTGAAGATATGGAGAGATTTTTCCAGAAGAAGGTTTTCCTTGATCTGTGGGTAAAAGTCAAGGAAGGATGGAGAGACAAGGATTCCGACCTCCGTAATTTCGGATTTGATAAAAAAGATCTTTGATAACACTTCGGGGAGTATATCCTTATGGAAAATGAACTTAAAGTTCGTGGCCTTGTTCTTCGTGAGGTGCATACGGGTGAGGCAGATAAGATACTTACAGTGGTTTGCGAAGGTATAGGCATAATAACTGTATCCGGTAAGGGAGTCAGAAGCCTCAGAAGCCCTCATATGGTGTCTACGCAGATATTTACTTACAGTTCATTTGTGTTCCGTCGCGGTAAGAGATATTACTATATATCCGAATCCGAGCTTATCGATGCGTTTTTCGGACTTCGCAGTGATATTGACAGATTATCTCTCGCCTCATACATTGCAGACATCGCCCTTGATCTTTTGCCGGAGGGAACTGTTGACGATGATCTTATGAGGCTCACTCTCAATACTTTCTATGCGCTGTCTGTGAAAAAAGACATTCCTTTGAAACAAATAAAAGGGGCGTATGAGATGAAAGCGGCAGATCTTGCGGGATTTTGTCCTGATCTTGGATGCTGCCGGAGATGCGGTAACGTATCTCACAAAGAGATGTACCTTGACGTAATGAACGGCGGACTTGTGTGTGGTGACTGCCGTACTCCCGTTATACTTGAAAATGCCCGTACAGAGAGCGGTACTTCTATGATACATCTGAAGCTCACAGGTACGGTACTTGCAGCGCTCAGGTATGTAACATCTTCGGATGAAAAAAGATTTTTGTCATTTGCACTTCCTGAGGATGAACTGAAGCTGTTCTGCGATGTGTGCGAGAGGTATCTCCTTGATCATCTTGAGCACGGTTTCCATTCACTTGAATTTTATAAATCAATGATACTTGAAAACTGATACAGGAACAAAAATGATAAACTCACAAAAAACACTTGAATTTGATAAAATAAAAAAACTTCTTGCTGATGCCTGTCCTACTTCAGGATCGGCGGAGAGAGCAAGAAAACTTACACCGTATTTTGACCGTGATGATGTTATAAAGAGACAGAATGAGACAAGTGCGGCAAAGGATCTGTCACTGATAAAAGGTATGCCGTCATTCTTTCATTTGGAGGAGATTGCCTCCATTTGTGATGCAGCAGATAAATCTGCCACTCTTTCCGCCGGTGATCTTCTTACAGTTGCCTCTCATCTGAAATGTGCTCAGAGTCTTCTTGAATATATCCGTGAGAATAAACAGTTTGATACGGTGCTTGACGAGATCTTCGAGAGACTTCAGACCAACAGACGTCTTGAGGAGAGGATATCACGTTCGATCATTTCGGTTGATCTTATCGCAGATGATGCCAGCCCTGCGCTTGCTGATATAAGACGTGCCCTGAAGCGTGCCGCTTCAAATATACGTGAATCACTGCAGAAATACACATCGGGTAGTTACTCAAAGTATCTCCAGGAAAATATTGTTACAATGCGTGGCGGGCGGTATGTAATTCCCGTTAAGGCTGAGTACCGTAATGAGATACGCGGACTCCTTCACGATACCTCCGCTTCGGGCGCAACTCTGTTTATTGAGCCCGAGAGTGTTGTAGAGGGTAATAATGCTATCCGAGAGCTTGAGAGCCGTGAGAAATTCGAGATCGAACGCATTCTTGCGGAGCTTTCCGCAAATGTTTCCGCATTCTCAGGTGAGCTCAGGCGAAATTACAGTAATATAACAGATCTCGCATTTGCTTTCGGATGTGGCGAGCTATCATGCAGAATGAACGCCGTGAGTCCACGGATTTCCGAAGGTAAGGAACTGTCACTTATTCAGGCAAGACACCCTCTCCTTGATCCGAAGACTACCGTTCCCGTAACTATAGAACTCGGGGATGAATTCCGCATGATGGTGATTACCGGCCCCAATACAGGCGGTAAGACCGTGTCTCTTAAAACTACCGGACTTTTCCCGATGATGGCTCAGGCAGGACTTCATATTCCTTGCAGAGAGGGATCTGTAGTTCCTGTGTTTGATAATATTTTTGCGGATATAGGAGACGAGCAGTCAATAGAACAGTCCCTCTCCACGTTCTCTGCACATATGGCGGGTATCGTGTCTATTATGGACAAGCTGACTCCCGATTCACTTGTGCTTTT
>JAZUBE010000185.1:0-3875 GCA_045638325.1 Eubacteriales bacterium | reverse complement strand
TATAAGGTAGTGCTCTTTTCGATCATGTTACCATAATTGTCCCACTTGAATTCAGTTGTTTTTCCTTCACGGTTGTACAAAATGATCTTCACAGGACGGTTCATGCTGTCGTATTCAGTCTCGAGGGAATGTCGCACATGTCTGCTCTCACCCGAAACATCATAACCGGTACCCTTTATACGGTTGCCGTTTTCGTCGTACTCGTATTCCTCAACGTAATCGATCTCGCCTTTGCTGTTTCTGTTTATAAACTTTACTTTATTTCCGTTTGCATCATATTCGTATTCTTCGTGGTATACAAGATGCTCCGCGTCACCGTACCATATGTACTTTATAAGATTTCCCGAATCATCCCATTCGTACCATCTGTTTACGTTTCCGTCCGCAAAGTATCTGACTTCCTTTGTCTTATCGCCGTTATCGCTAAAGTATGTCTCCACATATCCGAAAAGGTTTGGATCATTGACCTTGACAGGATGATATATCTCCTTTGTTAAGTTTTCGCCATAATCATATTCCGACCAATAAGCGATATCTCCGTCAGCGGAATATTCCGTGGTCTTTACTCTTTTACCGTTATCGTCATAGCTGTGCTCAGTCACTGTACCGTAGTTTAGTGTTTCCTTTATGCACTTGCCGTCCCCGTCATACTCGTATACACGTTCTGCGTGTACACTTCCATCGGGACTGAAGGATTTTTCTTTAATACAGTTTCCGTCACGGTCATATTCATACCATTCACATGTGATTTCTTCGGTATTATACCAAATCTCTGTTGCTTTGTTACCGTATCTATCGTAGTATGTACGTGACTCTACTCCACCAAAATCATAAAAGTACGTCTGGGAATAATCACCAATATCATCGGTGTAAAATATGCCCTTTTCCTCTTTTTCTTTTTCGGAAAGGGCGACCTCTGTCACAGCCGCAGTTTCAGCCGTAGTCACAGCTTCTTTTGCGGAGTCGTCATTTTTACATGAGTAAAATGACAGGCACATCGCTGTGAAAAGGACTACCGATAAAAGCTTTTTCATATAATTACTCCTTTCGTGGTATGTGTAATCTCCAATATAATAATACCACATTACTTTTTCGATATCAATTGATCAAATGTACAATAAATATAAGGCTTAATTGGTGATATTGACACAACTACAAATTATAGAACAATGCCGTAAAAAGAACTACCATAGACTCGTCAGCCTATGGTAGCTCTTTGTATAAAGGATAGTTATGGCAACTTACCTGATACCGTAGTTTTCGATCACGTAGTCCATGTCCTTGTCGCCTCTGCCGGAGAGGTTGATAAGGATGGAGCCGTGATCCATAGTCTTCGCAAGCTTCATACCGAATGCAACTGCATGAGATGACTCAATTGCGGGAATGATTCCCTCAAGACGTGAGAGCTTGAAGAATGCGTCGATAGTCTCCTCGTCGTCGATAACATCGTACTTAACACGACCGATCTCCTGGAGGAATGCGTGCTCGGGACCGGAGGAGGGATAATCAAGACCGCTTGCAACGGAGTAAACGGGAGCAGGCTCACCGTTTTCGTCCTTCAGCATGATACTGTTGAAGCCGTGCATTACACCCTCGGTACCGTACTTGAGGCTTGCCGCATGATCGCCAAGCTTGGGACCGCGACCGAGAGGCTCGATTCCGTAAATGTCAACGGGGTCATTGAGGAAGCCTGCGAAAAGTCCTGCCGCATTGGATCCGCCGCCTACACAGGCAACGATAGAGGTGGGAAGATGTCCCGTCATCTCGATGAACTGGTCACGTGCCTCGATGCCTACAACACTCTGAAAATCTCTTACCATCATGGGGAAGGGATGAGGTCCGAGGACGGAACCGATGCAGTAAATGGAATCCTTGTATTCTTTGCTGTATGCGTCGAATGCCGCATCAACAGCCTCTTTGAGAGTCTGAAGACCGTGAGTGACCTCAACGACGTTTGCACCGAGGATCTTCATACGTGCTACGTTGGGTGCCTGTTTCTTAATGTCAACGGAACCCATGTAAATGTCGCACTCAAGACCGAAATATGCAGCAGCGGTAGCAAGTGCAACACCATGCTGACCTGCACCTGTCTCGGCGATGACTTTCTTCTTGCCCATGTATTTTGCAAGGAGTGCCTCACCCATACAGTGATTCAGCTTGTGCGCACCGGAGTGGTTGAGGTCTTCACGCTTTGCATAAAGCTGAACTTTTCCACCCAGAGCATCGGAAAGACGCTCAAGGTGAGATACGGGAGTAGGTCTGCCCTGGAACTCTTTTCTGATACGGCGCAGCTCGGCAATGAACTTGCGGGACTGGCAGATGGAGAAATATGCCTCGGTGATCTCCGCCATGGCCGCCTTCAGCTTGTCATCAATGAATACTCCGCCGTATTTGCCGAAGTATCCGTCCTTGTCGGGATAATTATTAAAATAAGTCTCAAAATCTACGTTCCCAAGTTTCATTTTATGTAAACCTCCTTTTGTGGGCTCATCCCACACCTGCAACCTTTTTTTGAAAAAGGTTGATCCAAAAACTTTCAAAAAAATTATGGTATATGACCGTTTGCCGGGATATAAAAAACACCTTGACAAAACACATCATGCTCTGTCAAGGACGAATAAACATATCCGCGGTGCCACCTTGATTTGCGATCACTCACACACTTAGGGGTACTGACATACCCATGGCAACTGACGTATGCCTACTACACGTTGCAGAATACTCAGCCAAGCTTTTCACTGCACCCTCAGCGGCCCATTTGACGATCTGTTTCATGCCCGATTCCCAGCCACACGGACTCTCTGTGATGTCATTATCGCCGTTACTTCCGCCTCAACGGTTTAACATATAAACATTATATCATCCTGAAATGATATTGTCAATACATACAAAAATATTTTTATTTAAAAGAGAGATATAATTACTCAAAATATTTACAAAAATCTATTCCATTTTTACTCAAAGTGTTGTATAATAATATAAATATGGGTTTTTGTGCTCATTTGAGATATTGTAAATAAACAGGTTGTCACAGACGGCCAAACAGGAGTTTTATATATGGGACTTATTACAAAAATTTTCGGTACCTACAGCGACAGACAGATCAAAAAACAGCTCGGTGTTATCGACAGTATCGAAGCTCTCGCTGATACCTACGCAGCCCTCTCCGATGCGGAGATGGCGGAGCGTACTCTTAAATTCAAAAAAGAAATAGACGGGGATTCATCAAAGCTTGATGCCATTCTTCCCGATGCATTCGCACTTTGCCGTGAGGCGGCAGACAGAGTTCTTTCCAAGAGACCTTTCCGTGTTCAGCTTATCGGTGGACTTCTTCTTCACCAGGGCCGTATTGCCGAGATGAAAACCGGTGAGGGTAAGACACTTGTGGCAACTCTTCCCGCATACCTCAATGCACTTACCGGTAAGGGTGTTCATATCGTTACCGTAAACGAGTATTTGGCAAGAGTCGGTGCAGAGGAGATGGGACGTGTTTACGAGTATCTGGGACTTTCCACAGGACTTGTTATACACGATCAGTCAAGAAAAGAAAAGCAGATCGCATACGGCAGTGATATCACATACGGAACAAATAACGAATTCGGATTTGATTATCTCCGAGACAACATGGTGACATACAAGGAGAACCTTGTCCAGAGAGGTCACAATTTTGCTATCGTTGATGAGGTGGACTCCATTCTTATCGATGAGGCGCGTACTCCTCTTATCATTTCAGGTCAGGGAACTAAGACAAACGAGCTTTATGACCGTGCTGAGCAGTTTGCAAGAAGACTTCGTAAGTTCGTTATAAAGGAGCTTGACTCAAAAGAGATCCATGATGATATCGATGCTGACTATATCGTTGACGAAAAGGCAAA
>JAZUBE010000184.1:0-8539 GCA_045638325.1 Eubacteriales bacterium | reverse complement strand
CATCTGTTACAGTAGCATCGTTTACAACGATCGATGCGTCAATGAAGGCGCGACGGCACATGTCAAATACATGACAGTCGGTATATATTTTTACAATGGTATCCATAGATACCTCCCGTAGTTTTTACACAATTACACATTATTATAATATTATACCAAAAAAACGCCTTTTTTACAAGGCGTTTTATATGTATTATTTGCACAGAAATACTTGTCATATAAAAGAAAACTTCGTATTGTCGGACAAATTTACTCATCGTCAACGAGAAGAGCGTAAAATTCTCTTTTGTTCATACCTCTCTCAGATGCCGCCGCTTTTATTGCGTCCATCCTTTTCATACCCGATTCCATGAGCTTCTGCACGTGTTCTTCGGGATCGTCGGGGTATGATACAGTGTCTGTGACTTCACCCGTAAATCCTTCGATAACGAGCACGAATTCGCCTCTCGGTGCCACTTCCTCAAAGTGAGCGATCGCACCCGAAAGGGTAGTGCGGATCACCTCTTCGTTAAGCTTTGTAAGCTCACGGCAGAGAGATATTTTTCTGTCACCGAATGCTTCAAAAAGATCGGCAAGAGTAGTACAGAGCTTGTGGGGAGCTTCGTAGAATATCAGTGTATGAGGATCGTTTTTGAGAGATTCCAGCCTTTTTCTGCGTTCGGTCTTATTTGTAGAGAGAAATCCTTCAAAAGCAAACCTTCCCGTGGGAAGAGCCGAGAGTGTGAGTGCACATATTGCTGCACAGGCGCCGGGAAGAGTTGTTACGGGAATACCTTTCTCAGAGCAGAGTCTTACAAGATCTTCACCCGGATCGCTTATGGCGGGAGTACCTGCATCCGTTACGATGGCACAAGACTCTCCTTCTTCAAGACGGCGGCAGATTACCTCTCCACGCTCTCTTTTGTTATGCTCAAAGTAGCTTATCATAGGCTTTGAAATACCGAATCTTGACAAAAGAAGTCCTGTGTTTCTTGTATCCTCAGCGGCTACAAAATCCACTTCTGAAAGTACCTTTAAAGCTCTCTCGGTAATATCGGAGAGATTTCCGATGGGGGTTGGAACGATGTACAGGGTTCCGCCTTCGGTACGATTTTTTTCATCGCCTGTGTTGGTCTTTTTTATACTGCTCATTTTTACCTCTCAAACAAGTGGTCAAGTGAAAAATCGGCATATATCCTTGCAAATTCACCCGTATAACCGAGATCCTTTTCCCCTTCGGGAACAGGAAATTCCGGAGGAGTTCCGGACTCTCTGTAAATTATCAGAGGAGGTGATACCGTAAGTCCTGCTTTACCGCCTTTTTTGGACTTTATCAGTACAAGGCAAGGCTGTGAATTTTTTCTCGGATAAACGGATATCATAACTTTTGGTTCAAGGTGATTTTCCCTTAGCGCACATATAAGCTCACACAGTCTGTCAAAACGGTAGACTGTGTAAAAATCCCCGCCGTATTTAAGGATCCGTGATGCCGCTGCACAAAAATCTCCGATACCGCCGCATACTTCACGTCGTGCGATATTCTTTGCGGTGGAATCGTTACCTTTGCCACCGTCTGCGCTCATGTACGGGGGATTTGAGATTACAAAATCCACCTCTCCTCCTGTATCTTTTGCGGAAAGTTCGCGTACATCCTTCAGCACGGGCGTGATAATATCCGAAAGACCGTTAAGTTCAGCATTACGCCTGCAAAGTTCTTCAAATTCGGGCTGTATCTCAACAGAGTACATTTTTGAAGCTTTTGCTCTTGCGGCGCAAAGGAGAGATGCCACACCTGTGCCTGCACCGAGATCGGCGGCAGTACCGCCTTTTTTGGGTGCAAATGCAGCCAGAAGATAAGCGTCGGTACCAAAAGTAAGCCCATCTTTTTTCTGTATCAGGGACAGCTCCTCATTTATTTCGTCAAGCCTCTCTCCGGGGAGGAGATCGACTTCATGTTTTTTATTCATAAATACCTCATCGGTAAAAATATCTGTATATGAAAAATCCGCACACCGTGAGATGTGCGAATTTTCATTTGTAAGTAAACTGCTATTACTCAGCTACGGGAGCGTCTACAGGGCAAGCGCCTGCACAAGCACCGCAGTCAAGGCACTTATCAGCATCGATCTCGAACTTGGTGTCGCCCTCAGTGATAGCGTCAACAGGACACTCGGAAGCGCAAGCACCGCAGGAGATGCAATCATCAGTAATCTTGTAAGCCATGTCAGATAACCTCCGTTTTTAAAGTTTTTATAATTGTATCACAAAAGTTGCCTTTTGAAAATACCTTTTTGAAAAAAATTTAATTATTTTCGGGCAATTGGTTATTGTTGTTGCCGTTTTCCGGTGTTTTATTTTCGTTTTTGTTTCTGGGATGGTGTGAACGGCGACGTCCGCCCTCGTTCTTTTTCGGAGCATCGTCCTCATTTTCGGGAGCTTTTTCTCGCTCCTGATGCTGTCCTTTTTCTTTTTTACCGATAACGGTAACATTGTCACGGTGGAATTCCTTGACAGTCTCTCCGTCGGAATCCATTACGACTTTTATTTTTCCTGTAAGGGGAGATGTCTCACGTACGAGACCTGTACCTTCAGGTGTTTTCACCTTTGAATCAACGGGAGGAGTTAACTTTATTTCCTCCTCATACACCTCATGCTCGTACTTGAGACAGCACATGAGACGTCCGCAGGTTCCCGAGATCTTTGAGGAGTTCAGTGACATATTCTGTTCTTTTGCCATTTTTATGGAAACCTGAACAAAATCCGAGAGAAAGGTAGTACAGCAGAAGGGACGTCCGCAAACACCAAGTCCTCCGAGAAGCTTTGCCTCATCACGAATACCGATCTGACGAAGTTCGATACGGGTACGGAATACGGATGCAAGATCCTTTACAAGCTCACGGAAATCCACACGTCCGTCAGCTGAAAAATAGAATATGAGTTTGCTTTCATCAAAGGTGTATTCGGCCTCGATGAGTTTCATTCCGAGACCGTGTTCGATTATCTTCTCCGCACAGATTGTATAAGCTTCACGTTCTTTTACGGAAATTTCGCTATGTTTTACAATATCGGCTTCTGTGGCGATACGGATAACTGAACGGAGGGGAGGAACAATCTCAGAGGCAGGGACATGGCGGTTACCAAGTCCCACGCTGCCGAATTCTATTCCTCTTGCTGTTTCAACTATAACCGAGTCTCCGATTTTGGCGGTAACATTACCGGGAGCGAAATAGTAAGTTTTACCGGTATCCTTGAATTTTACACCGATAACTTCAACAGTTGCCGGAGTATCGGTGGTGTCCGAGACCTCGGTTATAAATCCATTTCCGGCTGACGGTGTATAATCAGATATAATATTATCTTCTTTGGAAAATTCGCTGTGTCTTTCCATTGTGACTGATGCGGCGATGCCGCCCTTTCTTTATGTGAATTATATTTTTTGCATTATTATGTGTTCGGCTGTAAGAGATGAGGAGACATTTCCCGAAAGTGCAGCTCTGCCTTCCTCAAGGGATGTGTATATGGAGATGAGTCTTGAGAGCGGTACAGACAGGTGAGGGATTTCATCCGAATCTCTGTAGAATAAAGGCTCTGCACCTGTGCGCATTTTTTTTGCGATAATATCACGGAGCGCAAATTCTGCGGTGGTGAATATCTTATCCTGTGCATCTCTCGTTTTGGGAAATCCGGTGGAAAAAGCGACTTTTTCACCGGCATCTCCGGAGAGAATTATACGAATAAGCTCGGATGCGGCAGCATGAACATCAGATGAATCATCTGACTTACCCAGAAGAAGACGTTTTCCTTCTCCTAAGGAACCGTCAGCTGATATTATTATGTTTTCAAACCCTTCGGGATCGGTTGTGGACATGCGTTCTCCTTCGGGAAGAGCACGAAGCGAGTCTGCGACTGTTTTGTCCGTAAGTTTTTCGGTGGATAGTGTCACACATCTGCTTCGGATCGTTTCAAGAAGGAGTGATTTATCTGTGACAAGAAGAAAAAACACGGTAAACTCGGGAGGTTCTTCAATAGATATGAGCAGAGCATTCTGCGCCTCGGGAGTCATGAGATCCGCATCTCTGATAATAAAAAACTTGAAATCCGATTCCACGGGGGATACAAACACCTGAGAACGGATGGTACGTGCCGTCTCTACACCGATGCTCTTCTTTGATTCCGAAGAAAATTCCATTACATCCGGATGGATGCCCCGGAATATTCTTGAGCAGACGGAACATTCCATACAGGGGAGGGAATGCTCATCCGAGTCTTTGTTTCTGCAAAGGACAGCCGCCGCAGCATTTCTTACCACAGTAAGTCTGCCACTGCCAAAAGCTCCTTCAATGATGTAAGCATGGGAAAGATTGCCGGAGAGTACACGGCGCAAGCGGTCATTTCCCAGAAGTGCCGGAAAAATATCTTTCACAGAGTACGCTCCTTTCACGTATATACGAAGTTATTATATCAAATTTTTGTTCATGTGTCAACCGAGAATATAAACGGGAATATAAGAATATAAAACTAAAAGACGGGTACGTGGGTAAATAAAGGAAATCATCAAAAAAAGGCTGTTATATCTTGAAATGAATGGCAATTTATGATATAATATAATGAATAGTTGTTTGATTTGATGGCGGCGTATGAGAGGACCGTCAGAGAAAGGTGAAAATTTTTAATGGCAGATATAAAATCCGGTAAAAATAAGGTCATCGGACTTTGCGGAAGAAGCGGTTCGGGTAAAACTACCGTCTGTGGTGCTTTTGAGAAGCTTGGTGTAAAGTCGATAGATACCGATCTTGTTTACAGGGAGCTTACAGCGCCGGACTCTTCCGGAAATCCGTCAGAGCTTGTGTGTCTTATACGTGAAAGATTCGGAGATGAGGTTGTACGTCCTGACGGAGCTCTTGACAGAAGAGTTCTTGCCGGCATCGTATTCGGGGAGGACAACGAAGAGAATCTCCGTGATTTGAACGGGATAACACACGAGCGTATTCTTTCCGAGACAGAGCGCAGAACCGAAGAATTCTTTTGTAACGGTGCACGTGGTGTTATCGTAGATGCTCCTGCACTGTATGAAAGCGGATTTGATAAAAAATGCGATGTTATACTTTGTGTAAGTGCTCCTGATGATGTGCTCGTCAGACGTATTACCGAAAGAGACTCCATATCTGAGGAGGCGGCAAGGAGGCGTTTGTCATCGCAGATATCGGATGCTGAGCTTCGTGGGAGAGCTGATTATATCATAGAGAACGACGGCAGGACTGATCTTTATGAGGCAGCATCTGCTGTTGTCGGGAAAATTTTTGATAATTAACGGAGAATCTCGAAATAATGAAACATAAGAGCGCAGTAAGACGCAGTATCGTTATACTGTCGATCCTGGCATTGTCGGTGCTTACAGGATTTCTTTACCAGTTTATATGGGATAAGATCGACAGAGCGAATTACCCGAGAGAATACAGTGAATTTGTTGAGAAGTATTCCGAGGAATACGGAGTTCCTGAGTATATAATCTATTCTACCATAAAGGTCGAAAGCGGATTTGATTCGAGTGCCGAGTCGTCGGCGGGTGCCATAGGACTCATGCAGCTTATGCCGGATACCTTCCGGTACCTTATGGCGGAGCTGAAAGAGGATTATAAGGCTGATCTTATTTACGGCCCCGAGACTAACATACGGTATGGAACGTACTATCTCTCAAAGCTTTATCTGAAATACGGAAAATGGGACACGGTGTTTGCTGCTTACAACGGCGGTGAAACGAATGTTGACGGATGGCTGAAAAATAAAGAGTATTCCGATGACGGACGTACTCTTAAAAATATACCTTTTGGGGAAACTGAAAAATATGTGGCGAAAATGAACCATGCAATTGAGGTTTATATGCGCCTTTACTACTGATCGGAGATATAAAAATGGCTACTGAAATAAAAAATGAGAAAAAACTTGCAGACACTCTTCTTTTTAAGAAAAAGAGTGCATTTGAAACCTTTGGCGCAGAGGAAAGAGATGCAGCTATGGCATACGCCGAGGGATATAAGGATTATCTTGACAACGCAAAGACCGAGCGTGAGGCTGTGAAGAAGAGTATTTCGATCCTTGAGGCTGAGGGATATATTTCATATGCCTTTGGTGACAAAATAACTGCAGGCGGAAAGTATTACTACAACAACCGCGGCAAAAGCCTGTACGCTTTCCGTGTGGGAAGTGAGAGTGTGACAGAGGGTGTGCGTATTCTTGCGGCACACATCGATTCCCCCCGTCTTGATCTGAAACAGAATCCTCTTTACGAGGACGGTGGTATGGGATATTTCAAGACTCACTATTACGGCGGTATCCGCAAATATCAGTGGGTGACTCTCCCTCTTGCACTTCACGGTACAGTTATCCTTTCTGATGGTTCTTCCATCGATGTGAATATCGGTGAGGAGGCAGGCGATCCTGTGTTCTGTATTACAGATCTTCTTCCTCATCTCGGACGTGAGCAGAATACCAAAACTCTCGCCACAGCCTTTAACGGTGAGAATCTTTCCATTCTCGTGGCATCCTCTCCCCTTGTTGAGAACGGTGAGGTCACTGAGGAGGATGACAAGGTAAAGCTGTGTGTGATGAAATATCTGAACGATAAGTACGGCATGACCGAGGAGGACTTTATTTCAGCAGAGCTTTGTGCTGTTCCTGCGGGCAAGTGTGTGGATGTGGGACTCGACCGCTGGATGATGGGTGCTTACGGGCACGATGATACGGTTTGCGCATACCCTGCACTTACCGCACTTCTTGAGAGTGTCGGAAGCCCTCATACAGTAATGTGTATCCTTGCGGATAAAGAGGAAACGGGAAGTGACGGTGCGACCGGAATGCAGTCGGGGCTTCTTTGTGATATGATCGATGCAGTTGCCGAGGCTTTCGGCGAATCAGGTGCGGCAGTACGCGCGAGATCCATGTGTCTGTCAGCAGATGTTGCCGCAGGCTTTGACCCTCTCTATTCAGACGTGTTTGATAAGAAAAATGCAGCATTTATGAATTACGGTATCGCTATGGCAAAGTATACAGGCTCCGGTGGAAAGTATTCCACTAACGATGCTGATGCGGAGTTTGTTGGATTCCTTCGTAAGATATTTGCCGAAAAGAACGTGCTCTGGCAGACTGCGGAGCTCGGTAAAGTTGATGCCGGCGGTGGCGGAACTGTTGCCAAGTATATTGCAAATCTCAATATCACTACTGTTGATATGGGCGTGCCTGTTCTTTCCATGCATGCACCCTTTGAGATCATCTCAAAAGCGGATCTTTATTCAGCACATACGGCGTTCAAAGCGTTTTGCCTTTAATTCAACTAAGGAGTTACAACCTTGCTTAACAAACTTAAAGACGCAGAAAAGCATTATCTTGAGCTTGAGGAGGCTCTCGGGCTTGAGGAGAATATGGCGGATATGGAGAAATATACCGCCCTTACAAAAGAATATAAATCAATGACTCCTCTTATGGAGAAATACAAAGAATATTCAAAGGTCTGTACCATCGTTGCCGATGCCCGTGTTATGATGGAGGAGGAATCCGATCCGGAGCTTCGACAGATGGCGGCGGAGGAATACAAAGAGGGAAGTGAGCTTATTCCGAAGATGGAGGATGAGCTGAAGGTGCTTCTTCTCCCTCCCGATCCCAACGATTCACGAAATGTAGTCGTTGAGATACGTGCAGGTGTAGGCGGTGATGAAGCAGCTCTCTTTGCGGGAGTTCTTTACCGTATGTACGGTATGTACGCCGATTCCATGAGATATAAAACAGAGCTGGTGGGTGCAAATGAAACAGGACTTGGCGGTTTCAAGGAAATCACTTTTATCGTTCGCGGTGAGGGTGCGTATTCACGTTTCAAGTACGAAAGTGGTGTCCACAGAGTTCAGAGAGTACCTGAAACTGAGACATCGGGACGAATCCACACATCTACTGCAACGGTGGCTGTGCTTCCTGAAGCGGAGGATGTTGAGGTTGAGATAAACCCTGCCGATCTTGAGATCGATACCATAAAATCAAGCGGTGCGGGTGGACAGCATGTAAATAAAACTGAGTCTGCAATAAGACTTCTCCATAAGCCTACGGGAATCGTTGTGGAATGTCAGGATGAGCGAAGCCAGCATAAGAATAAAGATAAGGCTATGAAGATCCTTCGTACGAAGCTCTATGATATGAAGCAGAAGGAGCAGAGCGATAAGATCGCAGGTGAGAGACGCCTTCAGGTGGGAAGCGGTGACCGCAGTGAGCGTATCCGCACATATAATTTCCCTCAGGGTCGTGTAAGCGATCATCGTATCGGTCTTACTCTTTATTCCCTGGAGCGTTTTGTTGATGGTGAGATAAACGAAATGATCGACGCACTTGCTACCGCAGATGCGGCTGAAAGACTCAGTGCAGGAGTAGAGTGATGACAACGGAAGTTTACAGAATAGAAGATACGGAGAATCTTACGGCGGATGATCTCTCTGCAATAGATAGAGCAGGCAAGATCATAAAGGACGGCGGACTTTCGGTGTTCCCCACGGAGACTGTGTACGGACTCGGTGCATCG
>JAZUBE010000183.1:0-2197 GCA_045638325.1 Eubacteriales bacterium | reverse complement strand
TACTGATGGTAGAACCGGGTAAGAATCCTGCTATGACTACCATCGAGAACAAGCTTGAGAAGCTTCAGGAAGCCGTTTCTATCGGTGCCGAATATGTAGGACTCATAGAGATCATCGGCATTGATGACGGTGTCAGCATTCTGTGCAACGAGGAAGCCAAGTTAATAGGTCTTGAAGCAAACCGCCGCTTCTATGAGGATGTCCTCTGTGGCGTATTCTACGTGGTCGGAGATGATGAGGAAGGTAATCTCACTTCCCTCTCCCCTGAGATGCAGGAAAAGTACAGTAAGTTTTTCTGGGATCCTGAGAGTATCGATCCCGATGAGATTACAAGCAACGTATTCATCAGATTTGTGGAGGTGGACTGACATGGTTTACAAACTCGGTAACATATCCAATATGGCGATGCTTCCCTCTGTGGATGATAACGCCTACAAAAACATCTACGAGTTTGTCAGCGTTCTTGAACACGAGTATGGATGCGACAGAAACATTGATACAGACGACGGCGGTTATGTTCTCTATGCAACGCCCGGTACAAATCCCGAGGAAATCAAAGCTTACTTTGATTACACACCAAACACTATCGAGTGGGTTAACACCTCCGATGATCTTCTGTGCGCCCTGTTTTTGCTTAATAATGAGTTCTCCGTAACGATCATAATGTCACGCTCTGATGCCCCTGACGAGATCACCAAGGCCATTGTAGAAGGCTATTAAGAAAGGATTTTAACATGATAACAGAAAAAGCAACCATAAAATGCGAAGCAATATTTTCAGATGACAGACTTCATCGCCTCTTATGGAGACGAGTATGGGACAAAGACAAAGGGTGTGCGTGTGTGATAATGCTCAACCCTTGTAATGCGGATAATATTGTTGCTGATACTACTACATCACTCGTAGTGAATAACGTAGCTAAGCTCGGTGACTATGGCGGTGTAGTAGTAGTCAATCTCTTCACCCTTCTGACTCCCAAGCTGAATTTTCAGAGAATGGATCAGCAGCTGAATGATTATTCTAACGACATTTATATCAAGAAGGCTGCCGAGGAATGCGAAACCATAATACTGGCCTGGGGTAAGTCTGCAAACACCAACGCCAAGATATACCATCGTGCAGAGCAGATATTAGCTCTGCTGAAGCCGTTCAAAGAAAAGCTTCGTATCATCAGCGATGGAGTCAGAGAAGGAATCCATCCACTGACACCTACGGTACGCAGTTCCTGGACACTTACAAACATTGATGCATGGCTCACAGATACCAAGGAGAAAGCCATAGCGAGAGAAGAAAAGGAAAGACTTTCGGCAATCACCACCGAGACGGATGAAGAAGACGATACTGCCTCTGATACATAAAAAGTCCCTGCCATTCACCCGGCAGGGACTTAGGATCACACAAATCAGAGGCAAAAGCCTATGATCCTGAACAGTGCCACCTGTCACAATCTGCGATATTTCCTTGTACCACAAGGGTTTCAGGGATTTGTGGCAGGTGCTATTTTTTTTGGGTTAGCTATCAAACAAGCTACAACTGTACTGTTGAGGAACTACGGAGTATAGAAGATATGTTCACCATGATAGCTATATTCATACGTAATGAGATAGTCTTCGATAAAACTTATATTTGAGGTAGATATATACTCTTTTTTAATCAAATTTCCTTTGCTATCGTAAGTATATTCAGTCGTGGAAACACCTCCGCTGATACTTGGCCATGCTACTTCTTTGATCAAATTCCCTTTACTATCATAGGTGTATTCTGTTGTGTTAACCCCTCCGTCGGAATCTTTTTCTACTTCTTTAGTCAAAATTCCTTTACTATCGTAGGTATATTCAATCGTACCATCATATCCACGTGAGTCTGACCATACTTTTTTTGTCAAATTCCCTTTGCTATCATAGGTATACTCATACACAGAAACCGTTCCATAGGGATCTGACCATACTTTTTTAATCATATTTCCTTTGTTATCGTAGATATATTCCCACGCATTAACTCTTCCACTAGAATGTGTCGTTACTTGTTGGATCAAATCCCCTTTGTTATTGTAGATGTATTCACACGTATCACCACCTCCGTGTGAGTATTCCCCCATTTCTTTTATCAGATTCGCTTTACTATCGTAGATATATTCATACGTATCAACATCTCCGTTGGAGTCTTTGTTTACTTTTTTGATCAAATTTCCTTTACT
>JAZUBE010000182.1:0-2891 GCA_045638325.1 Eubacteriales bacterium | reverse complement strand
GATCATATTCGCCGCCATACCGACACAACTGTCCTTATGCGAAATCAGCGTATCAAGCAGATCTTTTGCTGTCTGCAGATCTTCTTTTGTTGCAACATCCGATTTTCCTGCAAGAAAAATCGGATCATGTATAAGTTCTTTTATCATCTTATTTCACCTTACAGAAAATCCCGATCGCCTCTGACGCAAAATTTGCAGTACCGTCACCATATTTATCAATATTCTCTCTGAACCGTTCGTCACAGATATACATCTGACCGAGACCCGCAAGGATCTCACATGAGCAGGTATAGTAGTTTGACGTAATATGCCGCTGAAGCTTTGCGACGATCTCCTGAGCCTCAGCAGAACCGGGATCACTACCGCTGTTCATACTTACAGCAAATTCCGCAAATATTCCCATAAGTCCGTCGTTTGCCTCTGACCATTTCTCATCGGTGTAATTTTTCGTCTTTTCCGTATATTCGGCATAGGCGGCAGTATCACCGTAACATTCGCGGATCTCTTTTTCACAGATCTTCATTTGTTTATCCCACCCTTCCGTTGATGTCTCATTCTTATGCAGATTGCTGTTTTATTATATCACGTTTTTAGTCTGTTTTCAATCGATAATTCCCCGAATATCTTGACTTTTACCGTACAAGGATGTACCATATTCACATAACGATAACTGAGGTGTAATCTATGAATTCATTTACAATGTGGGATGAACAGATCATCTTTGCAGACGGCTGGTTTATTCTAATGGACGGAAAAGGCAACAATTCAGTTATATCTCATAATCGCGCAAGAGAACTGGAGCATGGTTATCAGGCATATCAGGCAAGAATGGATATAAACCGCGGAGGTGCACCTGATGATGCAGCATATCCTGCGCGTGGATTTATAAAAGAAAACGACAGCTACGTTTACAAAAATTACCATGTCGACAGGCTGATATACGGAAAACTGACAGACATCGGTGAGTGCCTTACAATCCCGGAAAAAGTCGGTAATATCCACATAAACTGTGTTGCGAGAGAGGCTTTCAAGGAAACAGGTTCCATAAAAAAAGTCATACTGCACAAAGGTATCCGGATGATCGGGGATTCAGCATTTTACGGATGCTCTGCACTGAGCGAGATCATAATGTCCGGCGGTCACGTTAAAACAGGCTCCGGGGCATTTGCAGGTACCGCTTTTTTTGAGCACAGCGTCGTGTATCTGAACAACACTCTTATAAAGGTATCATCCTGTGAAAGCGGTGTTTTTACTGTAAAAGACGGTACTTCCGCAATCGCCGATGATGCACTTAAGGATTGCTGTAATATATCCGATGTCATACTTCCCGAAGGACTTATCTCAATAGGCCGTCATGCATTCCACGGATGTTCGGGAATAAAAAGTATAAAACTGCCGGGATCACTCTGTACAATAGGCGAATATGCCTTCGGAGACTGTACTCAGCTTGAAAGCATTTCCTTTCCGAAACAGATGAATGAGATCGGCATGGCTGCATTCGACAAATGCTCCTCTCTTGAAAAAGTACTCTTGCCCGACGGCATCACCGAGATCGGGAATGCTTTGTTCAACAAGTGTGAGAGCTTATCCGAGGTGCGTATCCCCGATACCGTCACAAAGATCGGATTCAATGCTTTTTATGACTGCGGTATATTTAAAGCATATGAAAACAGTTCAGAAAGTGAACTGTATATAGGAAACTGGCTTATCCATTATAAATGGAAGAATATAGAATCCCTCGACATAAAAGAAGGTACGGTCGGTATCGGAGGAATGAATTGGGCACTCCCCGAAAAGCTCCGTGAGTTAAAACTGCCATCCTCACTGAAATACATCGGATACGAGGCATTTAATCATGCGCCTGTCACCTCAGTAGAATTGCCGCACGGACTTGAGTTCATTGATACCGCCGCTTTCAGAGCCACTGCTCTTAAAAACATCGTCATTCCTGAGACCGTAACAAAAATTGAGCAATGGGCTTTTATGGATTGCGAGGACATCGAACAAATAACGATAAAAGGCAAAAAAACAGAGATCGTGGATTCTGCAATTACGTGCAGACGTGATAAAATTCCTGTGTGTATTTGTGCCCCTAAAAATTCAGAAGCAGAAAAATACTGTATCAAAGACAGACCACAAAACAATTTTGTATTTAAAGCATATACTGACGGGTTTCTGAAAAGGCTGTTAAAAAAAAGATAGTGTATTGTTTTTTACAATAATGTCATGAGCTATCTGCCCTTTTATCTCAAAACTCTTGACTTTTATACACAAATGAACTATAATTTATGCATAAATATTTATCTATGGAGGTAAATTATGAAATTCACAAAAATTCTGGCACTTCTCCTTGCAACTATCATGTGCTTCGGTATGCTTACCGCTTGCGGCGGCTCCGGCGATGATAACAAGGCAACTACCAGCAACGAGGGAACAAAGGCTCCTGCAGACAGTGACGCTCCCTCTGACAACACATCCGCAAAAGTATTCAAGATGGGTACAAACGCAGCTTTCCCTCCTTACGAGTCTAAGGAAGGCGATAAGTTCGTAGGTATCGACGTTGAGATCGCTACTGCTATCGCAAAGAAGCTCGGCGGTACTCTTGAGATCGTTGACATGGAGTTTGACTCCATCATCACCGCTGTTAACCAGGGTGAGGTAGATTTCGGTATGGCAGGTATGACCGTTACCGAGGACAGACTTCTTGAGGTTGACTTCACTTCCAGCTACGCTACCGGCGTTCAGGTAGTTATCGTTAAGGATGGCTCCGACATCAAGACTCTTGATGATCTCGCAGGTAAGAAGATCGGCGTTCAGCTCGGTACTACCGGTGACATCTACGCTACCGACGATTACGGCAAGGAGTTCGTAACCCAGTACGGTAAGGGCGC
>JAZUBE010000181.1:0-6149 GCA_045638325.1 Eubacteriales bacterium | reverse complement strand
GCTCATTCCCCGAGAATCTCAAAAAATGGAGCAACATCTGCAAGAGACTCTACATCTGGGACTACACCACCAACTTCACCAACATGTCCACCATTTTCCCGAATCTCATGGCGCTTCGTCCCAACATGAGACTCTATGCCGACAATAATGTAGTAGGTGTATTCTCCCAGGGCAACTCCACCGACCTTAACGGTGAGTTTGGTGAGCTCCGTGCGTATCTTCTCGCAAAGCTTCAGTGGAATCCTTACATGAGCGAAGCTGAGTACCGTCTCCATATGCAGGAATTCTGCAATGGTTACTATGGCAAAGGCGGAAAGTATATTCTCCGTTACATTGACATGATCCACGACTGCTCCGAGGACAGTCACATGAATATGTACTTTGATGACTCCTCAAAGCTTATATCCATGAAGGGATACAAGGATCATCTGTCGGGTTGCTTTGCTTTCTACGACAAGGCATCTGAGCTTTTCGACAAGGCAGAAGCCGAGACATGGGGTACTGACACATACCGCAATGTGCGCCGCACAAGGATATCGCTCCACAACTACTACAACTTTGTACTAAAGGCAGCAAAGGAGACCTTTGAATCAGAGGAAGATCGCGCTATGATCGACCGTGCGGTCATCGAAAACAACCGCCAGCACTTTATCCTCATGCGTGAGTATGACGTTAAGGAAAACAGAGAATTCCATCAGCTTGATTTCTCAGAGGTTCCCGACTTCACAACTTATCCGCTTCAGTGGTAACTCGGCCGAGCCGGGAGGCGTCGGGATGCACAGACAGGCAGATATCGGCACTGTTTCATCCGATTTCAAACAAAATATATCTCCCACAAACTTTTGGTCTGTGGGAGATATTATTATATTATTTATTTCAGCCACCATTCTTCCTTGGTGCCGTTAACAGGTCTGTGTCCGGTACCGGGATGGACTGATACATCGTACTCATCCTCGGGAAGTATCCGTCCGTGAAGCGCAAATCCGTTGGGGATAGCAAGTTCTTTGAATTCTTCATATCTCTCGATATACAGTGCCTTCTCCTCAGCGGTACCGTTTACATAGTGATCATCATAGCTTGCCACAAGCCCTGCGTATCTCATGGGAAGCTCAAACAGCACGATTCCCTGTTCCTGCAATTCAGAACCCGCAAGAGCACGTGCCGTCTCAAACAGATCAATACAGTACCCGTAGTCATTCTTCACCCTGGTGAGATCCTGTCTCTCCTGAGGATAACTGTGCCCCTGTGTGGTGAAACAGGTGTCTTTTTCTGCAGACTCAAGCCAGTCAAGATATTCCAGAAGATATGATGTACCCTCTCCATAGAAGATAGTCATGTACTCCTCAATGAGTGCATCATATTCCTCATCTGTCATATCCGCATTCCATGCAAGCTCGGAGAGCATATATGTGATAAGATAATCCTGTGTATCCCAATAACTTTGAGAAATCATACACGGGTACACTCCATGTATACCATGTTCCCTGAAGTATCTGAAATCCTCAAGCAGAGTATCAAGTCCGGTGGTGGGAATCTGGTTGTAGTACCAGTTTCCGGGGTAGATCCACACGGTCACCCGGGTAGCAAGTTCACACCATGCCTCAAACTCTTCCGCATACAGCGCATTGTTTATGGGAAGCCCCGCCGATTCGGAAACAGAACAATCCGTTCCGTCAAGGCAGTGATTGGAGCAGTAGTTCTTAGTAGTATCACAGTAGAAGCAGTACGATGCACTGACGTTAGGAAGAGGCTTTGTAACCTTAGGTGCTTTAGTCGTACCCATATACACAAGCATATTAACATAAAGTCCGGGATACCTGTCTCCGAGTCTCTCTGCAAGAGTATTGGTAAAGTAAAGCATGGGGCCTGTATCGGAGCCGTCAAGCATCACGTATTCCATACATGTCTCGCAGTTACAGAAATCCGTAGTATCATTCTGGGCAACGTCGACCTCTACGATTTCACGGCCGATCTGCTGTCCTGCCGCAAGTTTCCGCTCGATCTGATCTATATAGTACTGCTCTGCGGCATCGATGATATATTCATCGGTAAAACAGGGCTGCTCTATTCCTGCAACTACAGACGGTGAAACCATGCTGAGATCGATATATTCATGCTTGATGGGCCCGCTGAGAAGTCCGTGGTTTGCACCCCGTCCATAGCCGTAACCATTGTAAGCAGCAGAGCCTCGCATAACATCGTTCTCCTTCTGCTTTATTGCAATGTTACTGTAAGCATATCCCTGGTATCTTCCCTGACGGTATGCAAATGACGGTATCTGCTCGTCCTCAAGCCCAACGGGAAATTCAATAAGATCAGCCTCGTAGAGATAATAGTCATCGTCGGTAATGGTGTCCCTCATCGCCTGATAATTGACAATAAAACGCCATCCGATGTACTTCTCCAGTAATTCGTATGTACCGTAGAGACATCCTCTCCAGCGTCCGCCTGCAATATAGAGATTACCGTCGTCTTTCACCGAAATATTGAATCCGTCGTCTCCGAGAACATCAAAACGGGGATCATCGGGCATGACCTGCTCGTATGCGATCATGTGCTCCACAGGCTCACGTACGATATCGAGCCGCACACCGCAGGCAAGCTCAATATATTTCTGAAGTTCGGCAGCGGCGGTAGTATGACACTCATCCGCACCCTCAAAAAGGTATATGGAATACTCAGAAATATCACGCCCTGCGATCTTTATCTCTTTTACGTGATATCCCTCGCCATATACATAATTAACGTTATCTTCATCCGCCAGATGATTTGCATAATATCTTACACCGCGGTCAAGTCCGTCATCGGTCCTGCCGAAGATAACAGTCTCATCGCCGATGCTCTTTATAACATATCCCTCATCACGAAAACCGGACATGTCGACACCGTATGCCTCAGCTTCAAAGACAGTTCCGAGAACGATATCTTCAGTACTTCCGAGACGCTCCGTAAGATACTGTTCTGACGCCGATACAGCAGATACACTCTGCTCATTTTGTGATGAACATGATGAAAAAATTCCAAACATCATCACACCCGCTGTGATAATTGATACAATCTTTCTCATTGGCCAATCTCCTTACGAACAATTTCACCATGCTCATTTTATCACCTATTCATATATATTGCAATAATAATTCAAAAAATAATCTCTTAATTATAGACATTTTATTCAATGTGTGATACAATTAAACAAAAATATTTTCCGAAAGGATATATAATATGAAATTCATCGAAAAAAACAAACTTACCGCAGGCGCGGATGAGCGAACTCCATCAAGGGCTCAGTATTTCTCGTGGATCAACAGCACCAATGAGGGCTCAACTGAAGCGCAGACTCTTGCAAATCTTGCTTATTTTGAATACATGTACAAGAAGTACGGTATGCAGCTTGAAATATACGCATGGGACGCAGGAAACCTTGACGGTTCCCTTGAGACTTTCCAGTTCATGGATTCTCCCAAGATAAAGGCACAGTATCCGAACGGTTACCGTACCATTGCGGATGCTGCCGCAAAATTCGGATGCCGAATGGGCGTATGGATGGGCCCCGGCGGATACGGCAACACTCCCGAAGAGGCTCTTGCCCGTCAGGAGCAGGTGGTATCCCTCTGCCGTGACTTCAACTTTGCTCAGTTCAAATTTGACGGAGTATGTGGTCCCCTTTACGAGAAGGACCGTGAGGTATTCGTTGAGACTATGAAGAAGTGCCGCGAATACTGTCCCGATCTCATCACCCTCAACCACCGTCAGTATTTCGGTGAGGAAGGAATGAAGTATTCCACCACATTCCTCTGGGGCGGTGAATATGTACAGGGAGCAGATGAGACCTACACCGATGTACACATCGGAAACAACATGACTGCACCTCACCACCGCGGATATTTTGCAAGCCGCGGAAACACCCCCGATCTTCGCAGACTTGCAGAAGATCACGGTGTGTGCATCTCCTCCTACATCGACTATTTCGAGGATGAGCTTATCGTTCAGGCATTCGGACGATGCCTCATTCTCGCACCTGAGATTTACGGTAACCCCTGGTTCATGCGTGACGATGAGCACGCTCATCTTGCACGCATCTACAATCTCCACAGACGCTACCGTGACATCCTCGTAAACGGTATGCTCATGCCCAAGGGAGAATACTATCCTGCAGGCACTGTAATCCGCGGATCTCATGAGAGACGCTTCATCACCGCAGGTAACACATCATGGAATGAGGGTGCGGTACATATGCATCTTGATATGGAGATCGGACTTGCTCCCTGTGATAAGGTGACTGTCATCCTCCACCATCCTTTTGAGAAATATGTTGGAGAGTTCAACTACGGTGACATCATAGAAGTGCCCGTAGAACCTTTCCGTGCAGCTCTCATTGAGGTATGCGATTCACGCATTGCCGATGTTATGCTGAAGGGCTGTGAATATGAAGTTATTCACGAGGATGAAAATGGTCGTCCCGATCTTATCAAGATCGTATCCGCTGACGGCAAGGTGGAATTCACCGACGGTACTGCTCTCGGTATGGATATCCCCGAATTTGACAACACACTCCGTGCTCCTATTCTTCTCGGAGAAATCAAAAAGGATTCTTTTGCAGAAGTTCCCGCAGATGTGGAGCATCAGCTTGAAGTCACATTCTTTGCGCAGGATCACGATTCTCTTGAAGCTCAGTCAATCAAGCGTTCCGGTGATAGTGATATTCCCGAGGTCAATGCGGCACGTGATGCATTCTTCTCGCAGGATACATACAAGCTCCGCGGATGTGAGGCACGTTTTGCATTCGACGGAAAAGATGATACATACTTCGACGGACTCTCAAAGACCTTCTTCGGCGGTCTGATGCGTGAGGACGGCGGATGTCTCCGAGTTGATTTCGGAGCTGAATATGATGCAGACTTTGTTATGATCGAATTCTTTGATCTTGATGAGACTCTCATCCGTCCCTACAAGATTCCTTCATGGATCACATGGGGAATCCCTCCCTTCCGTCTTGATCCCCAGGAGATCCCCGCAAAGTGCGACTATTCCACCGATCTTGCAACATGGAACGATTCTTACCTTGATGAGATAAAGAATCTCCGCAAGGTCACACAGGATGTACTTGTTCACGATGTACACAACATCATTAAGGCCGACGGACGTCGCCGTGCCGTATATTATCCCGTTAAGGGCGGTATCCGTTATTTCCGTATGCCGAAGCCTCTTGACCGTATCTTCAAGATCGCACTTGTAAAGGACGGTAAGGAGATCGAGCTTACAAACCCTCAGGCAAACAACCTTCTCCCCTACAAGAAGGATGTTCACTTTGCAAAAGAGCTGTCCGTCAAGGTATCCGCAAATGATTTCCGTGAGGGCAACTACCTTGCTGTGGGACTTGAAGGTGAGCATGGTTCAGAGGGTGCATACGTTGTACTTGAATGTGATGGAAAACTCATCGGCTGTGCTGAGAGAGCACCTTCATTCCAGTCAAACATCTGGGAGTGCTGGGTACACTTTGCACACGAGATGAAAAAGAATCACACCTTCTATTTCGATGTTACCCCCGATATGACAGACAAGGATATCACCGTCCGTGTTCTCGGAGTTGACAAGGATAACAGAGACTATGGTGTGTCCGTTCACCTCTGCGATAAAAATGTTGAACTTCAGGGATTTATCGCTGAGATTTAAGTCGGGATGCCCCGACAGGCGGGTATCGGCTAAGTTTGGTCTTAACATAACGCACATCCCACGACCGTGACACCTCAGTGCAGTGGCACTTTCGGCTATATTACTAAGCCGGAATCCAAGCCGGGATGCCCCGACAGGCGGATATCGGCTAAGTTTGGTCTTAACATAACGCACATCTCACGACCGTGACGCCTCAGTGCAATGGCACTTTCGGCTATATTACTAAGCCGGAATCCAAGTCGGGATGCCCCGACAGGCAATCTTCGGCTAAGTTTGGTCTTAACATAACGCACATCAAGTCGGAGGCCAAGCGGTCTTAGGAAGACAAGCAACTATTGCAACTCCTTGGCACACAGATCGACATGGCTACGATCCTACTTAATGGCACTTTCGGCTATATTACTAAGCCGGAATCCAAGTCGGGATGCCCCGACAGGCAATCTTCGGCTAAGTTTGGTCTTAACATACCGCACATC
>JAZUBE010000180.1:0-7464 GCA_045638325.1 Eubacteriales bacterium | reverse complement strand
CGCACTCTGCAAGATGGCTGTGGAACGCATCCCAGAATACAAATCCTTTATCGGGATCAACTGAAGGGATAAGCATTCCGTCCTTTGCGACAGTGAAGTAATCTTTATACTTTATACCGATCTCGGATTCGGGATCAATGCCTTGCCAATACCCGTTAATGGTATGCCATACACCGACACCGCTCACACCGTAATCTTTCTTAATACGGCTGATACACGCACCGAGTCCCTCCGGAAATTTTACGGGATCTGCATCAAAAGAAGCGAGCTTACCATCACGGATAAGAGACCATCCATCGTCAATAATGATCCATTTTACAGGAACATTTTTCTCTTTGAACTCATCAAGCTTTGAATAAAGCTTATCAGCAGTCACATCCTGATAGAATGCATTCCATGAGCACCATCCGAAATCTTCAAAGAGCTCAGGATATTCACGCTCGTCACGGAGAGGGACATTGATCGCACCGGTATTTCTGCCAAAGACAAAGCTGTTCCTTACAGCTTCAACAGGCTCGTCAGCCTCAGATGCTGTCAGAAAATACCCGTCAAGTTCTCTGTACCCGTCACATCTGATATCAAGGTGAACTCCTTTGCTGTCAGATATCGCTGTAAAAACATCACCAAGAAGATTTGTGACACCTACATAGGTATTATTCATATCAAAGAGAAAACCGTATGTCTGATCTCTGAGATCCTCTGCCTTATGGGGCAGGGAACATATTGACCACCAGGGAAGATCCATGTAGTAATCAAGAGTATTCTTCGCAAAGAAGGGATCAATAGTAAAAGTTACGGCTCTGGGCGCAAGCACAGACTCAGATTTCAGATTGCAGTGAAATACTGCGGATGCATCTTCTGCCTCGGCGGTAACAACTGCAGTTACACCACAACCGTCATAATGCCATACATAAATTCCGTCATTTTCGGAAAATTCCGGAACAAGTTTAATCTCCGATTCATCTTTCAGATGAACGGTCATATTCATACCGCACAAAAACTTACCGGATAATAGTTCAACAAGTTTATTCATTATACCCTCCATTGTCAGTATTCAAGATAAGAAACTGTATTCTTAAATTCGCCGTTTCTGAAATACACTCTCGGCACACGTCTTGCGACACAAGAAACAAATTCATAGTTAAATGAACCTGCAAGCTCTGATATTTCCTCAACGGTAATGGTTCTGTCACCCATAGAGCCGATAAGCACAACGGGATCACCGGTCTTCGCATCGGGAACACCTGATACATCGACCATCATCTGATCCATACAGATCCGTCCGAGAATGGGACATACCTCGCCGCCGATAAGCACATACCCCTTTCCTGAAAGAGACCTGGGATATCCGTCAGCGTATCCTACCGGAAGAGTTGCAACTCTTGTATCCTTATTCGTAACATATGTAGCGCCATAACTGACACCACTACCTTCAGGAAGAGTTTTTACATGGGATATATGCGTAACAAGTTCCATTACGGGACGGAGAGGAAATTCTTCTTTTACAACTTCATCCGACGGATAAAGACCGTAAATAATGATACCCGCTCTTACGAGATCGTAACACGAATCATCAATATCTATGATACCGGCACTGTTACTGAGATGCTTTATCTCAGGTCTGCAGCCACGAATGGCAAGCATATCACTGAATTTATCAAAAAGGTGTTTTTGATAATTGGCATATTGTTTATCCTTAGAATCGGACGTAGCATAATGGCTGAAAAGACCTTCGACCCGGATATTTTCAAGAGAGAATATCTTTGCAGCTTCATCCGCATCTCTTTCGGTTACACGAAAACCTATTCTTCCCATTCCGGTATCAACAGCGATATGTGCACGGGCACAAGTTCCGGTTCCGGCACAGATATCGTTCAAAACAAGAGCGTCTTCATAACTGAAAAGTGTCAGCTCAGTATTATAATGCAGAGCTTTTTGATAAAGATCGGGAGAAGTATAACCAAGTATCAGGAGAGGGGCAGTGATACCTGCATTTCTGAGTTCGGCTGCCTCCTCAACAGTAGCAATACCGAAAATGCGGCATTTACCCTCAAGAAATCTTGCGATCTCAACGGCACCGTGACCGTAAGCATCTGCTTTGATCACAGCCATGACCTCGCATCCTTCGGGTAACTTTGACTGTATTACGTTAAAGTTATCCTCAAGGGCATCGAGATCGATTTTTGCATATACTCTGTAGTATTCCATTTTATCCGAATACCTTCGGTGTTTTATCAGTTTGTAGCATCAAGATACTCTTTCAGAAGAGCATCCTGGAGTTTGCGGAGAAGCTCGGGAGCCTTGCCTCCAACAGGCTTTCCGTCAACTTCAGAGGCACTGCGACACATGGATGTACAGCTTGACATTATAACCTCGTCGGCTGTAAAGATATCATCAACAGTAAACGCTGTCTCGTCAACCGGAATACCAAGCTCATGGCACATACTGATAAGATGCTTTCTTGCAACACCGGGCAGAATAAGATTATCGGTAGGAGCGGTACGGAGAACACCGTCTTTGAGAATGTGGATATTGGAATGAGCACACTCAGTAACACGTCCGCTTCTGTGAAGGATAGCCTCATCGCATCCGGCAAGCTCCGCTTTCTGAGTAGCCATAACAGAGGGAATAAGGTTCAGTGTCTTGAGATTGCAGTGCAAAAATCTCGTATCTTCTTCCGTTATGAGCTTAACGGTTGAATAAATATCCTTGATCTTTGCGGGCTTGAGCATTATTGCGATATTTCCGGGCAGATCTTCGGTAAATGCATGATTTCTCACACCTGTGCTGCGTGAAACCTGCCAGTACACGAAAAGATCACCTGTCTCTACCTTCTTGACCATATCGTAAAGGATAGCCTTAAGCTCCTCGGGAGTGTGAGGAATCTTTATTCTCAGAGAAGCAGCACTGTTGAAAAAGCGGTTTAAATGATCGTCGAGTGCAAAGATCTTGTAGTTACGCGAATATGTAGCATCGTAAACTCCGTCACCGAAATAAAATGCACGGTCCATCATTGGCACCTGCATTTCTTCAAGGGGACCGTATTTACCGTTGTAATAACCGAGTTTTTCCATAATGACCTCCAAATTTATACAGTGGCAGATACTATTTCAGTATAACACAGTATCTGCTCAAAGAACTCCACACTATATTATAAATCACAACAGACATAAAGTAAATACATCAGCGGAAATTTAATAAAATATTTCCTTTCAAGAAAGAGAAATCTTTACACATTTTTTTCAAAAAAGTACGATAATAGACGATTTTCGCGCAATAAATCTTTGACATAATATTTTGTATGTGGTATAATATTATAATATGAATGGTGAAAGAAGGTGTCACTGATGATAATACTTGGAATCGATCCCGGTATAGCTATAGTCGGATGGGGTGTTATCTCTTATGAAGGCACCTCATTTAAGACTCTCGGCTACGGTGCCATACGCACTGATTCCGGAATGGCAGTTGAGGACAGACTCGCTTCTATCTACAAAGAACTTTCTGATATCATCAAAAAGTACAGACCCGAATGTATGTCAATAGAGGAGCTTTTCTGGAACACGAACCAAAAAACCGGTATCGTTGTTGCGGAGGCAAGAGGTGTAATAATCTGCCTTGCAAGAATGATGGGGATGAAAATATTTGAATACACCCCTCTCCAGGTAAAGCAAGCGGTAACAGGATACGGACGAGCCGATAAAAAACAGATGGAAATAATGATAACCACTCTCCTGAACCTATCCGAAATACCAAAACCCGACGATACAGCCGATGCTCTTGCTATAGCAGTATGTCATGCTCATTCGGGTGCATCGGGACTCGGTGCATATTACAATAAAACCGTTACCGCGGGTAAGGGTGTTACACGACGTATCACCGACCCAAGGATACTTAACGGATCAAACATAGTTATCCCGGCAAAGAAAAAGACAGCTACAAAAAAAGACTGATACAGAGGTAATGTTATGCGCGCAAGTGAAAACTGGCAGGATTATAAGCTTATAGATGCATCGGGTGGAAACCGCCTCGAGATGTGGGGTGACTATGTACTCATCCGTCCCGATCCCCAGGTCATCTGGGATACCCCAAAGACCGATCCTTTGTGGAAAAAGGCTCACGGAATATACAGACGTTCAAAATCCGGTGGTGGTTCATGGACCAATTACGGTATGCCCGATAACTGGTGTGTAACATACGGTGATCTTACATTCAAACTCCGCCCCATGGGATTCAAACATACAGGACTTTTTCCCGAACAGGCAGCCAACTGGGATCTCACCTCATCACTTATCCGAAACAGGATAAAAGACGGCGGTGAGGTATCCGTACTTAATCTTTTCGCTTACACAGGTGGCGCTACCGCAGCGGCAGCCAAAGCAGGTGCAGCAGTATGTCACGTAGATGCGGCAAAAGGAATGGTTCAGGCAGCAAAGGAAAACCTCGCTCTCTCCGGCCTTGCCGATGCTCCTGTCAGATACATCGTTGATGATTGCCGTAAATTCGTTGAAAGAGAAATCCGCCGGGGTAAAAAATATCACGGTATCATAATGGATCCCCCTTCATACGGAAGAGGGCCCGGAGGGGAAGTGTGGAAGCTGGAGGAAGCTGCATTCGGCCTTATCTCCCTTGCGGCACAGCTTCTTGCGGATGAGCCTCTTTTCTTCCTCATAAATTCCTACACCACTGGAATCTCTCCTTCTTCCATGGGATATATGCTTCAAAGCTGTATGCCCGAGGGAATGAGATCACGCGGCAAAATGATCGCAGATGAACTCGGTCTTCCCGTAAGAAACAGCGGACTCGTGCTTCCCGCCGGTGCGTCTGCTATATGGATCGCCGACAAATAACTTCCTGTTCAGGATTATATTCACATGAAAGATGAAATAAAAGATATGCCTATTGTAAGCCTCAGAAACATAAATTTCGCATATCCGGGTGATGAAGAGACTCCTCCGGTACCGGTCCTTCATGATCTTTCTCTCGATGTTCACGAAGGTGAATTCGTCGCTGTGCTCGGTCACAACGGTTCGGGAAAATCAACTCTTGCAAAACTCATCTGCATGGTACTTTCCCCGGACAGCGGATCCATCATTATTGAAGGAAAAGATCTCTGCGGTGACGACATTACCGAAAAAGATATATATGCCGCAAGACGTGATATCGGTCTTGTTTTCCAGAATCCTGACAATCAGCTCGTTGCTACCATAGTTGAAGAGGATGTTGCCTTCGGCTGTGAGAATCTCGGTATTCCTTCAAAAGAAATTCGTGTGCGCGTTGATGCTGCACTTGAAGCTGTTGGAATGAGCGAGTATGCACGTTCTACTGTTTATAAGCTCTCAGGCGGGCAGAAGCAGCGTGTGGCTATTGCAGGTGCTCTTGCAATGAAACGAAAGCTCATCGTCTTTGACGAAAGCACAGCCATGCTCGATCCCATGGGAAGACGTGAAGTTATGAAAGCAGTTGAACGTCTTAACAAAGAGGAAGGTGTAACTGTAATTTTCATAACTCACTACATGAACGAAGCGGCTATGGCCGATAGGGTAGTTGTAATGGACAGAGGTCGCATCGTAATGGACGGGCTTCCTAAGGATGTTTTTACTAAAGTCAGTGAACTGAGAGATATCGGTCTCGATGTACCTCAGACAACAGAGCTTCTTTATATGCTTAAATGTGATGGTTATGATGTTTCTCTCGATGCTATAACTGTTGATGAATGCACCGCAGAACTGAAACGTCTCACCGAAAAACTTAAATCAAAGGCCTGAGTAGCCTCCGGAGTATATTGATGTCAATTCTTGAAGTACGCGGTGTTTCCTTCACTTACAAAGGAAGTGCCGCCGGAAAATGCGCACTTAAGGATATAAATTTATCCTTTGAAAATAACATGATAACGGGACTTATCGGTCACACGGGTTCGGGAAAGTCCACTCTTGTACAGATGTTCAACGGACTTCTGAAACCTGATTCCGGACAAATTCTCCTTGACGGCAAGGATATCTGGAGTGACGATATTAAGATACGGGATGTCAGATTTCGTGTCGGTCTTGTCATGCAATACCCGGAATATCAGCTTTTTGCCGATACCGTTGAAGCTGATATAGCATACGGCCCCGGTAATATGGGGATGTCTCAGGAAGAGATATCAGACGCCGTAACAAAAGCCGCCGGATTTGTAAACCTTGATCCCTCTCACCTAAAAAAATCCCCCTTTGATCTATCGGGAGGGCAGAAAAGACGTGCTGCTCTTGCAGGAGTTATTGCAATGGGTCCCGAGATACTTGTTCTTGATGAGCCCGCTGCAGGACTTGATCCCGCAGGAAGACGCGAGATCCTCGGCAAAATTAAAGAATATCAGCGAGCCTCCGGTACTACTGTTATTATAGTCAGTCACAGTATGGAGGATATGGCTATGTACTGTGACAGAGTTGCAGTATTATCCCGAGGACAGCTCATGTTCGAAGGAACCACGCCAGATGTATTCAGCAGATATGATGAACTCATACGTGTCGGTCTTGATGTACCTGAGATAACCCGTCTCGCAGCAAAACTTGATGATGAAGGCATCGGTATAGGTAAAGATGTTTATACCGTCGGGTATGCATATGAAAAATATGCAGAGCTTCTCAGAAAACTGAAGGGGGGCGGTAACAATGAATAACGGCTCCGCATTCGGTCAGTACTTTGAAGGAAATTCTTTTGTGCACAGACTTGATCCGCGAATCAAACTCACTGCCTCTATCATATATATCGTTGTAATATTTCTTGCAAAAAGCCTGTTTTCGTTTACACTGATTCTCGCCGCAACTCTCGGGTTGATGCTTTCAACCGGAATCCCTTTAGGACGTTTTATAAGAGGTCTCAGACCGATCATTTTCATAATGGCATTTACCGCAGTTATAAATATTTTTTGGTATACAGGTGACACGCTTCTCGTTGATTTCTATTTTATAGAAATTTATCTTGAAGGTGTTATAAACGCTGTTCTCATCGCTTTCCGGATAATATTTCTTATTGCAGGAACATCAGCTCTCCTGACGTATACCACAACGCCTCTCGCTCTTACAGACGGTCTTGAAAGTCTTCTCTCGCCCCTGAAATATATTAAAGTACCCGTACACGATTTTGCAATGATGATGACAATCGCTCTCAGATTCATTCCCACTCTTACCGAGGAAACTACAAAGATCATGAATGCTCAGAAAGCACGAGGCGCAGATTTCACATCCGGCAGTTTTATAAAACGTGCAAAATCTCTTATTCCAATACTCATTCCTCTTCTTGTTTCCGCATTCAGAAGAGCAGAGGAGCTTGCGGATGCCATGGAATGCCGCTGTTATACCGGTGGAAAAGGACGCACGAGGATGAATGTACTGAGAACAAAAGTATCTGATTATATCTTTCTTTTATGTGTAATATCACTTGGTGCTGCGGTTATTCTCCTCAACATTTATGCACCGGGAA